>CALQKQ020000029.1 GCA_943331195.2 Akkermansia muciniphila
ACCCCACTCCACATGAAGTCCCACCAAACCATGGCCCCTTCCTCCGAAGTCGAGGACGCGGCGTTTCAAGATGCGCTCCAGCTCGCGGACGGGCTCTTTGCCCATCAGATCGAGGGCGTCGCCTTCTTGTTAGCCCGGCGGCGCTCCATCCTCGCCGATGACATGGGCCTCGGCAAAACCCGCCAATCCATCATCGCGCTGCGCCATGCCGAGCCGGAGGGCCCCTACCTGGTCGTCTGCCCGTCTTCCGTGAAGCGGAACTGGGAGAAGGAAATCCACGTGGTGGATGCAGGGGCAATCTGCCGGATCATCCAGGGCTCCGCCGAGGAAGGGTTGCCCGACGGCTTTGCCGGGTGGGTCATCGTCAATTATGACATCCTCGGCAAGTGGCTCCCCAGGCTGCTGCCGGTGGATTGGAAAGGGATCCTCTTTGATGAAGCCCACTATCTTAAAAACCACGCCAGCCAACGCAACCGGCACGCCATGGCCCTGTGCCAACGGGAGGACTCCGACCCCGTGGTGGTTGCACTCACCGGCACCCCCCTCACGAACCGTCCGCGCGATATCTTCCCCCTGCTCCAGCTGGTGGGTCACTCCATGGGGAAGAGCTTTCTCTCCTTCGCCAAGCGCTACTGCGACGCAAGGCACAATGGCCATGGCTGGGTCACCGATGGCGCGAGCAACTTGGAGGAACTCACCGTCCAGCTGCACGGCGTGATGCTGCGCCGCCGCAAGGAGGATGTCCTCGACCTGCCTCCTAAAGTTCGCACCTGGCTGCCGGTCGAAATCTCGCCCGGCACCGCCACGGCGGAGATCCGCGAAGTGATGGAAACCCTCATCGCCGCCGGTTCCGGAGAGTCTCCCCGCGGCGACCGCGCCCGCTTGCTCGCCAAGATCACCAAAGCCCGGGACAAGATCGCCTCCGCCAAGGTAGCGCTGACCCTTACCCATCTGGAGGATATCATGGAGCAGGGCGACAAAGTGATCGTTTTTTCCTGCTTCGATAAGCCCCTCAAGGTGATCTCGAAGAAATTCGCCGACCGCTGCGTCCTCCTCACCGGCGCCACCCCCACCCACAAGCGGCAGGAACTGGTGGACCGCTTTCAGCAGGACGACGCGGTGCGCCTGTTCGTCGCCAACATCCAGGCGGGCGGAGTCGGCCTCAATCTCACCGCCGCCCGGCACGTGGTGTTCAATGACTTGGACTGGGTGCCCGCCAATCACTGGCAGGCGGAAGACCGCGCCTACCGCATCGGTCAGACCGGCACGGTGAATGTCCACTACCTCGTGGCGGAGGGCACCATCGACGAATTTGTCAGAAATGTTCTCGAAACCAAGACCGCCCTGGTCAATGCCGTGGTCGATGGCGCGGCGCTGGATCCCGGGGCCACGCGTGACGTCCTCACCGAGCTGGAGCATCTGGTCTCGCGCATCTCGGCGAACATCGCCGATCCTGACACGCCCCTCACCGATGAGGAATGGGTCGAGGCCCTGCTGAAGGAACTCGAGCACGAAAACCCCGAGGCCGTCCTGGTCGGTGGGGCCGCCAAAAAACCTGTCCTGAGCCGCGAGGCCCTGCTCGCGCTGGCCCGCGTCCTCACCCGACCGAGCGCAACCGTCTACCGCGCCACCAGCAAATCCGACCCCTCCAAGGCCTACTCCCTGACCTACGAAGGCGGCGACACCACCTGCAGCTGCCCCGGCTTCGAATACCGCGGCATGTGCTCCCACTCAAAAACCTTGAAGGCCGCCCTGGATGCCGGAAAGCCTCTCCCCTCGGGCTACGAACTGGGTTCCACCCAATGAGAACCGCAGACGCTCCACCTCCGCCCCCATGCAGGCGCCGCCCCGTCAGGTCACTTCCTCCCGGCCTACCTGGGCGGGTTGAATCGCAGGACCTCACCGAGCGGAGGAGTTTCGCGCGCATTGAGACAGCTTTTGAAATCCTGGCCCACGGCGGGGGCTGCGCCCCCAGGTTGAAGTCAACAGCGCCGCCTTGGCCCGCTCCACCGGCTCCTCGTTGTCACCGGCCTCCCAGCGCCGCCCGACACCAAATCCTCGATGTCACCGGACTTCCAGCGAGGACAATCCAGCACCCAGCGCGCCAGCTCGTCGATGCCACCAGACCCTTGCAGGCATGGGTCAACACGCCCTCGGGCAGGACCGCTGAACAGCCACGGACTCTGCTGGCTATCACAGGATAAGTTCTCGCCTTTGTTCTCACTGACCCCTTGGGGTGCGTGTAACTCATTGATAATTGACTTGGTGGAGGTTAGGAGATTCGAACTCCTGACCTTTTCATTGCGAACGAAACGCTCTACCAACTGAGCTAAACCCCCCCAATCAAGGGCGCCCCATGCTTGCGGATGGTGCGCTGAGATCTTTCTTAGGCGCGTTGGGGGCCGGGATCAAGCGGAATCGCCACGTGGGGCTACGGCAACGGCAGCGGACTTGAGCCCCCCCTCTGCCGGCACCGCTCGCGCCGAGGCTGGCGGAGCGGCCCGGGGCCTTGCCTAGGTCACGGATTCTAAGCCCCAGCGCTGGCCCACCGGAAGGAGGTCCTCGCGCATGGCCCATTCGTCGGGGCGATCGCTGGTCTGGTGGCGGCGGCTGGCGCCTTTGAGAATCATGCAGCCGGTGTTGTCGCCGAGCCGGGCGATCTCTTCGACTTCCTCCGGGGTGAAAGGATTCCGCTCCGGCAGGGCCGCGAGGGCGCGGATTTGGTCCTCGATGGGGCGCTGGCCCTCGCCGGCTTCTTGGATAAACGTAGGCACGACGCTTTCCACGGGCGCTTGGGCCAGGTTCCAGAGGCAGGCGAATTCCAGTAAACTGAGGCCGTGGCGGTCAGCGATGGGCTGCATGTTGGCGATCTTTTCCAATCCGGCCTCGACCCAACCCGCCGGCCGATAGGCGCGGTGGTCTCCAGGGCGGAAGCTGTGCCCAGCCTTGATGTCGCCGTGAAAGAGCCCGCCGTAATCCACCACCCGGGTGAGCACTTTGACCCCAAATTCATCCGCCGCAGGCAGCACCAAGCGGCCCGGCCAGGGTTCCAGGGGATTGAGGATGATCATGGCCCAATCGATCAACTCGCCATATTTGGCAAAGCATTGCACCAAATCGTAGGTAAAACCGTTAGCGGGGCCAGGTGCCACGCCGAGCTGCTTAGTTAGTCCCTGTTCCTTGAGGCGGCGCATGGCCTCCCAAACGGCGTCGCTGGTGTAGCCGCGCTCGTCGGGATTGTGCAGCATGATCAGGTCAAAATGGTCGGATCCACAGCGCTGCACGGATTTTTCGGCGGCCATGCTCAAGAAGTCGGCATAGCCTTCGGGGCCGCGCAGGCTGGGGTCGGTGAAGCGAGGATAGCCCTTGGAGCCATCGCGCTGGCCTTCGTAAAAGTCGTGTCCAAGGGTCCCCACCAGACTGTAGGTGCTGCGGTCGATGCCGCGAAGGGCTTGGCCAAGGACTTCGTCGGCCTTGCCGCTGCCGTAGACGTCGGCCGACATGAAGGTGCGAATGCCGGAGGTGTAGGCCAGCTGGATGGCTTCAATGAAGCGGTCCTCTTCCAAGACTTCGCCAAAGTGCATAAAGCGGCCACCACTCCAGGTGCCATAAACGGTGCGGGTCAGGTCCATAATCGAAAAGGGGGAATCCAGCCGACACCATGCCGACCTTTCCTTAGTTTCCCGAACGAAGGCCCGCCCGCAAGCGTTTCACGCGCTTCATCGGCCGGACCTGGCGCGCCCCGCAGCAGCGCCATTTCAGCCTTCCTGCTCGGCGAAGCGCGCTTCCACGGCTTGGCTAATGAGGGCTTCCACGGCGGGGTGGCCGACCTTGGCGACGACCTCTTGGGCAAAACCGACCGCAATCAGGCGCGTGGCTTGGAGGCGAGGAATGCCGCGGGACTCGAAATAAAACAGTTCCTCCTCCGCGATGCGCCCTGTGGTGCTACCGTGGCTGCACTTGACTTGGTCGGCGTTGATTTCAAGTCCGGGCATGGAATTGGCCTCGCAGTCGTCGCTGAGCAGGAGGTTGCGGCACTTTTGATAGGCATCGGTGCCGTGGGCTCCCTCGTCCACTTTGATGAGACCGGCAAAAATCGTCCGGGAGGTATCGAAGAGGACGTTTTTGTAGAGCAAGTCACTGTAGCTGTGAGGGCTGAGGTGATCTTGCAAGGTGCGCTGGTCGATCTCTTGACCTCCCGCTGCCAGGGAGACGCTGAACATCTCGCTGCGGCTGCCCGGGCCTTCTAGCAAACTCCGGCATTCGGTGCGGGCCCAACCGGATCCCAGGTTGAACAAGCTGTGGCGCAATTGGGCGTCGCGCCCGGCGGAGACCGTGGAAAAATGCATCGACTTGCTGCCCGCGCCCAAGCGATTGAGCAATGTATAATGAAGCGTCGATCCCTCGCCGGCGATCAACTGAGCGGCACCGATGCTGAGGCCGCCCTCGCTCTCGCCGAGGTGTTGTTCGAGCACCGCAACCTTCGCCTTGGCTTCGGTCAGGATAAGGGTGCGAGGAAAGACTGCCGCGCTCGGCCCCTGCAGGAGGTGCACGATTTCAATAGGCTGCTCAATCTCCTGACCCGCCGGGATGATGATGACCACGGCGTCGCGCAAGTGCGCGTGGTGGAGCGCGGCAAACTTGGCGCTGCCCAGTCCCGTCTCCGGCACCTGCAAGACGGCCTGGAGGCGATCCCCATGGCTGGCGAGGGCTTCGGCCAAGGTCAGCACCTGAATGCCGCTAGGGCGATGCGACTCCGCCGCTTGAAAATGCCCGTTGCGAAAAACGAGGCGCGCCGCGCTTTGCTCCAGCAACGCCAAAGCGGCGGGTGCGGCAACGGCGCTGTCTTCGTCAGCATAGCCCTCAAGGGCCAAGAGTTTCAAATCAGCAAAGCGCCAGGCCTCGTCGCGGCGGCTCGGCAGGGGCAAGCGACTGAAGGTCTCCCAAGCGGTTTGTTGGGACTGGGCAAACCAGGGCGGCACCGCCGCGTGGTTCCAAACAGGAGCATCAAGCAATACGGATCTCACAACAGGTGTGGCAGGGGAATCAAGGGTGGCGGAGGACATGGGTCGGTAAATGCTAACTCGTTTAGCCGACAGAACCTTCCATCTCCAAGTCGATCAGCCGCTTGAGTTCCACGCTATATTCCATGGGGAATTCGCGGACGAGGTCGTTGACAAAGCCATTCACCGAGAGGCTCATGGCTTCGCCTTCGCTGAGGCCGCGCTGCTGCATGTAAAAGACCTGCTCGGCGCTGACTTGGCTGACGCTGGCTTCGTGCTGGGTGGCGTGCTGATTGCCGCGCACCGTGATCGCGGGATAGGTGTCGGTGCGGCTGTGCGCATTGATGAGGAGGGCGTCGCACTCGGTGTTATTCTTGCAGCCTTTGAGGTGTTTGGGAATGTGCACTTGCCCGCGGTAGGTGGAGCGGCCCGTGCCTACGCTGATGGACTTGCTGACCACGTTAGAAGTGGTGTCGTCGGCGGCGTGGATCATCTTGGCCCCGGTGTCCTGGTGCTGCCCATTGTTGGCTAGGGCAATGCTGATGACCTCGCCGCGGGCGCGCTTGCCTTTCATGATCACCCCAGGGTATTTCATGGTGAGGCGACTCCCAATATTGCAGTCGATCCATTTCACTTCGGCGTCCTCGTGGGCGATGCCGCGCTTGGTGACGAGGTTAAAGACGTTATTCGACCAGTTTTGCACCGTGACATATTGGATCTTGGCACCCTTCATGGCCACCAATTCAACCACGGCGCTGTGCAGGGTGCTGGTGGTGAATTTGGGGGCGGTGCAGCCTTCCATATACATGACCTCAGCACCTTCATCGACGATGATCAGGGTGCGCTCGAATTGCCCAAAATTCTCCGAGTTGATGCGGAAATAGGCCTGCAGAGGGTGCTTCACCTTGACCCCTTTGGGCACGTAGATGAACGAACCGCCCGAGAAAACCGCGCTGTTGAGGGCGGAAAATTTGTTGTCGCCCGTGGGGATCACCTTGCCAAACCAAGGGCGGAAGATGTCGGCGTGTTCCTTGAGTCCCTCAGTGCTGTTGACGAAAATCACCCCCTGATCGGAAACTGCCTTTTGAATGTTAGAATAGGCCGCTTCGCTGTCGAACTGAGCCTCGACCCCCGCGAGGAATTTGCGTTCCTGCTCGGGGATGCCCAAGCGCTCGAAGGTCTGTTTCATTTCCTCGGGAACATCGTCCCAGGAGCGCGCCGGGGTGGATCCGCTGCTCAGGTAATAGCGGATTTTGCTGAAGTCGATGTTCTCCAAATCCTTGGTCGCCCAATTCGTCGGCATGGGCTTTTCCCAGAAGACTTTGAGGGCCCGCTTGCGGAAGTCGCGCACCCAGTCGGGGTCGTTTTTGACGTCGGAAATGTAATCAATCGTAGCCTCGCTGAGGCCCACTCCAGCGTCGTAGGTGTGGTTTTCTGGATAGGAAAAATCACCTGCGCTGCGGTCGATGTCGACGGCCCGCATGGTGGCCTCATCGATTTCGGCTTCCGGGAAAAGGGTAGAATTCATGGGAGAAAAGGGGGGATAAAAAGAAATTAGAACCGCGTTGCTAGGGGATCAAACCCACCTGGTGCCGCGAGGCCTCAGGCCGCTTTGGTGAGCCAGTCGTAGCCGCGCTCTTCCAGCTCCAGCGCCAAGTCGGCGCCGCCGGATTTGATGATTTGCCCATCCGCCATCACGTGCACAACGTCCGGTTTGATGTAATCCAGCAGGCGCTGGTAGTGGGTGATCAGGAGAATGCCCCGATCGGGACCGCGCATGGCGTTGACCCCATCCGAGACAATCTTGAGGGCGTCGATGTCGAGACCAGAATCGGTTTCATCGAGCACCGCGTAGGTGGGCTCAAGCATGGCCATCTGGAGGATTTCATTGCGCTTCTTTTCTCCGCCAGAAAAGCCTTCGTTGACGCTGCGGGCGGTGAAGGAACGGTCCATTTTCAGGAGGTCCATTTTCGCATAGAGCTGCTTGTAAAAGGCCACCGCGTCGATCGGCTTGCCTTTGGGCAGGCGGGCTTGCAGGGCGGCGCGGAGGAAATTGGCATTGCTGACGCCCGGGATTTCCATGGGATATTGGAAGGCGAGGAAAAAGCCCGCCCGACTGCGCTGGTCGATCGGCATGGCGAGGAGGTCGATGCCATCCATGAGCACGCTGCCGCTGGTCACGGTGTAGTCTTCGTGCCCCGCTAACACCTTACTGAGAGTGCTTTTGCCGGAGCCATTCGGTCCCATAATGGCATGGACTTCGCCTTTGGGCAGATCCAAGGTCAGTCCTTTGAGGATTTCGCGGTCGCCGATGGAAACGTGCAGGTCTTTGATTTCGAGCTTCATGGGGAAAAAGGGGGAAAAGGTCAGTTTTGCGGTGCCTGGGCCGCCGGAGTGCAGTTGGGGCAGTGGCCGCGAATCGCGATGTCCGTGCGGTGCACCCGACTGCCCGCAGGCAGGACTAGAGCCGCATCCAAGGCCAAGGGATCGGCAATGGCGATGTCGCTGATGTGCCCGCAAGCCTCGCAGTGAAAGTGGGCGTGCTCATCTAAATTGGGACAATAGCGGGACGGGGAGCGATCCAGATTGACCTGCCGCACCAAGCCACTGTGAGTCAGGGTTTCCAAGCAGTTGTAGACCGTCGCCAGCGAAATGCCCGGCACCTTCTCTTTCACCCGCACGAACACCTCGGTCGCCGTCGGGTGATCCCGCTGCGCCGTCAGCACCTCAAACACCTCGCGGCGCTGCTTGGTCAGGCGGAATTCCGGGCCCAAGGCCAGGCCGCCTTCCCCTCCTGGGGCGCGGTCGGGTGCTTCGGGTGTCGTCTTGCGGGCCATGCCCCATCCTAGGGAGAAGATTTTCTTTATCAAGAACAATTACAAATAAGACGACCGCCTCGCCTTCCCCGCAGCACCCGCCTTCGGGGC
This sequence comes from Akkermansia muciniphila, assembly GCA_943331195.2. Lineage (GTDB taxonomy): Bacteria > Verrucomicrobiota > Verrucomicrobiia > Verrucomicrobiales > V1-33 > CAIZWU01. The sequence continues at coordinate 7,931 of CALQKQ020000029.1, forward strand.
TCTAGCTCCGCGCAGCGCCGCGCTGCCGGAGGTCGAGCACCAAATTGTAGAGCGCCACCGTGGCAGGGAGCGCGTTTTGGATGATGCCCACGGAATCATTTTTGCCGAACACGAAATAGAGCGTCGTAAGCCCCGCGCCGAGCAGGGAGATGATCCAAAACAGCGTGGGCATGATGTTGTGCCCGGTGCGTTTGCGGTGGAGCGCTTGAACCACCCAGCGCAGCGCAAACATGAGGGCCCCCACATAGCCAATCAGCTTCCACGGATCCAAAACGAGCCCGCCCCACTCCAGAAAGGGGGTGTTCATCCAGCCGTTGAATTGCTGCCAAAGCGCCATTGGAAAAAGAGGCCGCAGTCAGAGAAAAAAGAAAGCGCGGGCGGAGGGTATTTCCCCAGGCGAACGAGCCGCGCTCCCATAGGGACCGAACTCAGCGCAGGAAATGCAGCAGCGGCTGTGGGTAGACCCCAAACACGAGAGTCGCGGCGATCAGCAAAACCATCGCCCACTTCGTCAGGGGAGCCAGCGGGATCGCGGTCGCTGGGCTGCTCGCGGGGGGATTCCAATACATGTTCCGCAAGACCTTCAGATAGTAATAAAAGCCCGTCGCGGCTCCGACCACCGCAAAGCCCAAGGGTAGCCAGAGCTGGTGGGCGGCAGCGGCCCCGAAAACGAAGAATTTACCCAAAAAGCCCACCGTCAGCGGCACCCCCGCTAGGGACGCCATAGCCACGGTGAGGGCGAAGGCTAGCAGCGGGGAGCGCTGATGGAGCCCATTGAAGGCGCTGAGTTCGTCGCTGCCCGTGACGCGACTAACCACCACCAGCACCGCAAAAGCCAGCAAGGTCATGCACAGATAGGCCGCCATGTAGAAGGCCACGATTTGGGAGGGCAGCAGCCCAAAACCGCCACTGGCCCCGCTGGCCAAGGCCAACACCAGAAAACCAGCGTGAGAAATCGAGGAATAAGCTAGCAGCCGCTTGAAGTTCGTCTGCGGGATGGCGGCAAAGTTCCCCACCAGCAGCGTTGCGCAGGCCAGCGAAAGCAAAATAGCGGTCGCGGTAGGGCTGAGGGAATCGGCACCCAAGTATGGGGCCAAGAGGCGGGTGGCCACAATGAAACCAGCGGCCTTAGAGCCCACCGACAGAAAAGCCGTGATGGGAGTAGGTGCCCCTTGGTAGACGTCGGGAATCCAGAAGTGCAGCGGCACCGCCCCCACCTTGAAGGCCAGAGCCACCAGAATCAGCGCAAAGGAAAACAGCGCCGGGGCCCGAGCCACCGTGCCAGAATCCAACTTGTCCGCGATGCCCATCAGGCTCGTCTGCCCAGTGATCCCATAGAGCCAAGTGAAACCATAAACGAGGAATCCCGTGCTCAGGGCCCCGAGAATGAGGTATTTCACCCCAGCCTCCAAGGAGCCGACGTTGCGCCTCATGAAAGTGACCATGATGTAAAAGGCGATCGTGACCAATTCCAAGCTAACAAATATGCTGGTGAGGTCGATCGCGGAGGCCATCCACATCAAGCCCGCGCAAATGAACACCGGCAGGCAGAAGAATTCGCCCCAGGCACTGCGGCCGCCGATGCGGGCAGTGTATTTTTCCAGCACCGGGATGTAGTCGAGGCCCAGGATGAGCACTAGCATCGTGCAAACCAAGGCGATGCCTTTATAAGTGAGCGCCAGGGAATCGGCGGTATAAAACTGCCAAAACGGCGATGTTCCCGGCGTGGGATTCACCACAAACAAAGCCAGGAAAACCGCCCCCAAGCCGCCGAGGGCCAGGTGGCCGACAAAGCGTTTATCGCTGGCGGAGCTGAAGGCCTCCAGCATGAGCAACACCAGGCCGAGGAGTACGACCGCGACTTCCAAGTAATAGGCCGGCATGTTCTAGGGGTGGGTCAAAAGTGGAAAGCAAAATCCGATCAGTTCAGGGCCGCCAACGCCTGGGCAAAAGGGCGAATGGCCTGAAGGAGAAGTTCCGGGAAAAATCCGGTAGCCAGCAGCGCTAGCAGCAAGAGAATGACGGGCAGGCGGGAGAGGCCCGAAAGGTCCCCTGCCCGCGTACAAACTTCCGCAGGCTCGCCCTGAAACACCTGGCGGAAAGCCCGCAGCATGTAGACGGCGCTGATGACCACGCCCCACAGCGCCAAAATGGTGGTGATCTGCAGCGAGCCAAGCTGGTCCACCGGTTTTTCGGCGAAGCCACCCAGGAAGACCATGATTTCCGCCGCAAAGTTCCCAAAGCCCGGCAGGCCGATGCTAGCGAAGGTGGCCATGGCGAAACTCAAACCCAAGAACGGCGCATACTTTGCCAAGCCGCCCAAGCGCGCCATCTGCAAAGTGCCGGTTTTTTCCCGGACCTGAGCGCACAGCGCAAAGAGCAAGGCAATCGAGATGCCGTGAGCGAACATCAGGAAAATCGCGCCACTGTAGCCTAAGGCCGTCCCGCTGGCGATGCCGAGGAACACATAGCCCATGTGCATCACCGAAGAATGCCCCAGCAACAGATCCAGCTCCTTTTGAGCAATCGCCACCAGCCCAATGAACAAAATGTTGCCCAGCAGCAAGACCAACAACATCGACTGAATCCACTCCGCGTGGAAACCAGCTGGCAACATCGGCACCGCCACCCGCAGCAGCCCGTAAAGACCAAATTTCTTCAGCACTCCCGCATGAAGCATCGCCGTGGGCGCTGGCGCCGATGCATACGCCGGAGCCGCCCAGGAATGGAAAGGGAAGAGCGAAATCAACACCCCAAAGCCCAGCAGCAGGGTCAAGTAAATCGGCTCCTGGACCGAAGGGGCCAGCTTTGGAGCCAATTCGCGGAGTTCCGCCATGTTAAATGTCGTCAGCCCCGTTCCGCTGGCGCTGGTCACCAAAGCCGCCAAACCCGCCAGCAACACCAAACTGCCAAAACCAAGATAGAGCGTGATTTTCCACGCCGCCTCGCGGTTGTCCCCGCTGCCGCGCATCCCAATCATCAGGAAGGTGGGGATCAACGCCAGTTCGTGGAAAGCATAAAAGAAAAACAGGTCGGTCGCTACAAAGGCCCCCATGGCCCCGGCCGCAATCAGAAGGCTGCTGCTGTAATACAAGGCCTCGCCTCCGGCTTTCACCGGCCGCACCAGCACCGCTGCCACAGTCACCAGACTGGTCAAAACCACCATCACCAAACTCATCCCATCCACCCCGACATTAAATCCCAATCGGGGATTCTCCAGCACCACCCGCGAGGCCTCAAATTGAAAAGATGCCCCGTGCCCGTAGTCAAAGCCCAGCACCACCCAGCCCGTCAGGACCAGGTTGACCAGCGCTGCGGCCAAAGCCGATTGACGGGCAGGAGCACCCGCCGCCATGGCCAATGCGGCAATAAGCGGGACGAAAATCAGCAGATCGAGCGGACTCAAGCAGTCGGGCGGTTGGAGAACAAACTAGCCCCAGAAAGGGCGGTTTCATATTCAAGCTGCCATCGGGTGCGGCAAGGGGATTTGTGAAAAATTTCACAAGCTCCCAGGGAGGGCCCTCAGCCGTCCCCTGCCCCCGCCCGTCGCAGCCTCCCACCCCAGCCACCCGCCTAGCCTTCAGCCCCGGACCCACCCCGGATCCTGCCGCCCGATTTCAAAAACTTCGGCGGCAATTTCCGCAAAGTCCGGCCGCGCCGCGACCTCCGGCCCAGTGCAGCGCGCCGCCAAATCCTCCAGCCGCGCCCTCCCCAGCCCAGCCCCGCTGCAACGCTCCAGGACCTCCTGTGCCAACAAGCCGTAGGCGCGGACTTCCAAGCGCTCCAGCCCGCCGCCCGCTCCCGCCGGGTAAAACGAAGCTGCCCCGAAATCCGTTAGAATCGCTCCCCGATCCGCCGCATACAACACATTGTGCCCGTAGAGGTCTCCGTGCAGCAGACCGATCGAGCGCAGCCCCGCCGCTGCCCTAGCCAGGTCTAGCAAGAGCCCACCAGCCTGCTCGGCGCTGAATCTCCGGTCCTCCGCATAGACATCGCGGGTGCAGGACGCCAAGCTCGGAGGCTGCGCCAGCGGCGCGAACCCGGGGTCGATCAGCCGCATCACCAAGCCCGCAAGCCCCTCGGGATGCCCGCTGATTTTGCCCAAAATGCCCGGCAAGTGAGGCCGCCCACCCAGCGCTAGGGAAACCGCCATCTCGCAGTCCGGCAACCCATCGCTGGTCATGGAACCCTTGAAAAGCTTCACCGCAACCTCCCCGCAGGTACCCTCTGGCGGAGCCGCAGGCCACTGCGCCCGGTAAATCACTCCCGAAGCGCCCTCCCCCAGCCGGGGCCCCAAAATCAGCTCCGCCCAGGCCACTTCCGCCATCGGCCCACTGGCCTCCGCAGGGAGTGCCGTCGCCGGATTGCCCGCCAAGGCCAACCAAGCCAGCGCGGGATGCTCCCAAAGCCACGCCGGGAACGCCGCAAAACGATTCGCCGCCAGGCGCAACAACTCTAACTTCCGGCAAGCCGACAACTCCTCCGGCAGCGACGTTAGACGGTTCCCCGAGAGCATCAGCTTCTGCAAGCGAGGGCGCCGACCCAGCTCCGCCGGAACGTCGCGCAACTGATTGTCCGTCAAAATCAACCAGCGCAACGGCGGCGGCAGCGCCGCCCCCGAAGCCGTTTCTAGCCGGCACGACTTGAACCCCACCATCTCCAAGGCGGCACATTGCCCCAAGACTTCCGGCAGGTGGCGAAACGGATTCTCCGAGCAAAAAAGGACGCGCAGCTTGGGCAAGCGCGGCAGCCAGTCCGGCAACTCCGTCAAGCGGTTGCCCGACACATTGAGAACTTCCAAGCTATCCGCTAGGCCCAGGATTTCCTCCGGCAACTCCGCCAAGTCCGCGCACAGATCCAACCGCGTGCCGCCCGCTAAGGCGCCCGCGCGAAGCGATTCCAGAAGCGCGACAGACATGACAAAAAGCGAAAAGCCGCCGACCAAGGCCAGGCTCTCAGGAAGAGCCCGCCCCAGCTTGGCCGCCGAAAGCAGATCCCTCCCCGGCCCTTGCCCCGCCAGTCCTCCTTAGACGTTGAAGCGGAAGTCGACCACGTCGCCGTCCTGCATGGTGTATTCTTTGCCTTCGATGCGCACCTTCCCCGCTTCCTTGGCCTTGCTGTGACTGCCCGCAGCCACCAGATCCGCGTAGGCCACGATTTCCGCCGCAATGAAGCCGCGCTCGAAGTCACTGTGAATCACCCCCGCCGCCGCCGGCGCCTTGTCGCCGATGCGAATCGTCCAAGCCCGCGTTTCTTTCTCGCCCGTCGTCAAATAAGTGCGCAGGCCAAGCAGGTGATAGACCGCGCGGATCAACTCATTGCAGCCGCTATTCGAAACCCCCAAATCCTTGAGGTAGTCCGCCGCTTCCTCGCCGGAGAGATCGGTCAATTCCGACTCAATCGCCGCGCTGACCACGATGGCTTCAGCCGAATGGCTCGCCTTGACGTATTCGATCACCTTGCCCACAAACGGATGGTCCGCAGGGTTTTTCATGGCCTCGGCCAAGTCGGACTCGCTGACATTGCAGGCAAAAATCGTCGGCTTGTTAGAAAGCAGAAAAAGCCCCTTGGCTAGTTTGCGCTCCTCGTCGTTGAGGTCGGCCGTGAGGGCTGGGTTGCCGTCGTTGAGGTGAGGCAGCAGCTTCTGGCATAAAGCCACTTCCGCCTGCGCCTCCTTGTCGCCCCCTTTGGCCTTCTTCTGGCCGCGCTCAATGCGCCGTTCCACGCTGGCGAGATCCGCCAAAACCAACTCCGTGTTGATCACTTCAATGTCCCGCAGCGGATCCACCGACCCGCTGACGTGGTGCACGTTCTCGTCCTCAAAACAGCGCACCACCTGAATGATCGCATCCACTTCGCGAATGTGGCTGAGAAATTGATTTCCCAAACCCTCGCCGCCCGCCGCCCCCTTCACCAAACCCGCAATGTCGACGAACTCAATCGCCGCCGGGATGATCTTCTTCGTGTTGGAAATCTTCGCCAGCACATTGAGCCGCTCATCCGGCACCACCACCACGCCCTGATTCGGCTCAATCGTGCAAAACGGATAATTGGCCGCCTCCGCCTTCCGAGAGCGGGTGACTGCGTTGAAGAGAGTGGATTTGCCCACATTCGGGAGACCGACGATTCCTGCCTGTAACATAGGGCGCGGAACTTAGCGGGGATTTCCCCGGCCGCCATGGAAAATGCGGAGCGCTTTTCGCCCCTGCCCCCCGCCCATCGCCCCGCCCCGCAGGCTCGTACGCCTAACGCCCCCCGCCTAGCGGGGCCGCCCTGATTCCCAAATGGCTGCCCGATGGCCGCTCCAGCCCCGGCAGCCCCGCGTGAATCGGCCGATTCAGCACCCGCGCCCCCCCTCCCGCGCCCTCCACCACCATGGTGCTCGTGCCGCCCCCATCCAAATTAATCCCCCAACTCGCCCCCAGCGCCCCCAACCAAGCCGCCATCTCCAAAGTGGTGCAGCCCTCGCTAGTCCCCGCCTGCCGCCCGTCCACCACCAGCAGCCATAGCGTCCGCCCATCCCCACTCACCCCCGCCCCCGTGCGCGGATGCAATTTCTGATCCGTCGCCACCGTCTTCCCCTCCGCCAACACCACCTGAAAACCACACACCGCCTCCCTCACTTCCCCCAACTCAAACGGCGCCGCCTGAATCCGCGCCCGCCCATCCCGCAAAAACAACAGCGCCGGATACCCCCCATCCGGAGACACCACCGCCCCCTGCGAAACCTGCAACCCGCTGATATCCAACGGCATCCCCTCCGCCGTGGCTACCTTGTCAAACGGACCCGCATTGATCGCCGCCTGACACTTCTGCTCCACCAAAAATCGACTCGTCTTCTGCCCCGTCGTCTCCCCAGGCGCCGCCCCATTTCCCGGCGTTGCTAGGACGGACAAACCCGCCGTCCCCAACCGCACCCGCAGCACCTGCGCCTGAATCGGCCGCGGCGCCTTCAAGGCCACCGCCGCATGCTCCACCCCCTCAAACAACCGCTCCCACTTCGCCCCGTCAAACTCCGCCACCCCAGGCTCCTCCGCCCACCCCACCCCGGCCAACCCGCCCCCCCACAGCCCCATCGAGGCCCCCCAAAC
>CALQKQ020000030.1 GCA_943331195.2 Akkermansia muciniphila
CGCCGCCCCCCTCACCTCCCTCCTCCGCGACCCCGCCGCCCCTCCCCTCGCCCGTGCTGCCTGCTTGCGCGCCCTCCTCTCCCTCCACCCAGCCCCCCACCTCCCCGAAGCCGCCGCCTTCCTCAACGACGGCCACCTCCCCCTCGAGGCCCGCAGCGACGTCGCCAACGCCTTAGCCTCCCTCACCTCCCCAGAAAGCCGCGACATCCTCACCCAAAGCCTCCGCCAAGCCCCCGATCGACTCGCCACCCTCATCGCCACCGCCCTCGCCAGCTCCGCCCCCGGCGCCGACGCCCTCATCGAAGCCATCGACCTCGGCCGCGCCCCCCCCAGCCTCCTCGCCCAACCCAGCCTCCGCGACCGCCTCCTCGCCCTCCGCCCCGCCCTCGCCACCACCATCGCCCGCCTCACCGCCTCCCTCAGCCCCAACTCCGACCGCCTCCAACAACTCGTCGCCACCCGCCAAGCCCAATACTCCCCCGCCCAAGCCAACCCCGCCGCCGGAGCCCAACTCTTTCAACTCCACTGCGCCATGTGCCACCACCTCGCCGGCCAAGGCGGCCGCATCGGCCCCGAACTCGACGGCATCGGCCATCGCGGCCTCGATCGCCTCTGCGAAGACATCCTCGACCCCAACCGCAACGTCGACCACGTCTTCCGCTACAGCATCGCCACCCTCAAAGACGGCCGCGCCATCGCCGGCCTCTTCCGCCGCCAAGAAGGCGCCCTCCTCATCTTCACCGACGCCGCCGGAAAAGACATCCCCATCGACCAATCCGACCTCCTCGAACGCCGCCTATCCACCTCCTCCCTCATGCCCGAAGTGTTCGCCGACCTCCTCCCTCCCCCCGATTTCCAAAACCTCCTCGCCTTCCTCCTCTCCCAGACCACCCCCAGCGAAACCCCAAAAGAAAAATAAACATAAACATCACAATGTCAGTGTCCTAGCAGAACCACCGGCTCGGCAGCGTCATCCGATGCCGCCGCTGACCTCTAACACCAGCCCCAAGCTGACATACCTGCAACATCGCGACAAGTCGCCTCCCCCGCCCTTGGCCAGGTCACCTCACCTCACCTCACATCGCGCAAGGCATACAGCCCGCGCAGCGCCGCCTCGCCAAGGCTTTTCGACCCCCGCTTGCGCTCCGTCCGGCTCCGCCCCCGCACCACCTCGCGGTGCGCCTCAAACAAGCTTCTCTCGCAAATTACCTGGTAATTTGCGTTCTAGTCTTGACAAGGCGGTCTGGAAGCTTAGCGGGGAGCCTGAATAGCTCTCGCGTCCCGTCCCCGCAAGCCGCGAAAACCAAATGTATCTCAGAAAAAAGCTAAAAATGAATTACTCATACACTCGTTTACTCGCATTAGCATCGGCCATTGGATTGTCCTCGGCCCCTGCGGCTGTCATCTACGATTCTAATATTTATTCATATTCAAATGGAACCTCCTTCAACCTGGTAACCCCCACGGGGGTCACTGCGTTGACATTTACGGGCGGTGTCAACGGAACAGGATCGGGAATATCGTACCTCACAATGCAGAAAATAGATGGCGTCTCTACTTCTGCGGTTAAATCAGAGTTCTATGATCCAGATTATCTGGTTGCGCCCCCGTCTGCTGGTGACACCATTTCAACTTTAACGTCTGGCTTTAGTACACTTAGCACAGATAGAGTTTATCTGATGTCGGAAGCCTTCTCCGGTGCTTTTCTCAATTCCACTCGCTATATCGGCTTCTACTTTGACAACGATACTGTCCACAACTACGGTTGGGCACTAGTGCAAGGCTCACCAGCATCATCGGCGGGTTCGGTGATTGGTTGGGCTTATGAAAACACTGGAAATTCGATTACCGTAGGGGCTATCCCGGAGCCTTCCTCCTTCGTCCTCTGTGGCATTGGTGGATTCGCCTTAGCGATCGGCCATCGCCGCCGTAGGACTGCTTGAAATTGTTGCGGTCACCCCAAAAAGTAGGGTTTGTCCTGGGTCTGTCTTCATGCAGTCTTGCCAACCAGTCGTAGCGCGGAGCAGGTGGGGAAAATTTTCTTTCTTTGCGGGTTCCGTGGCGCTTCGGTTTTGGCATGGCCGTATCTGTTTGAGGTTTTACCCGGCCATCTGCGCGCGGCGGCAGGCGACGATGGCGGAGACATTGTTAACAGGAGTTGTCCCAGGCACCGTTAAAACCGAGGGGAGATTTTTGTTATCATCACTAGTTGGGCTCGCTATTTGAGTGAGGCTCAAGGCGTCTCGGCAATGGCCTGCTCCGCAGCGGAGCAAGCCATTGCCGAACCACCCGGTAGAATCACTTCAAAGTGTCCCACTCCGGATGGGGGTTTGATGGATAGGGGGCGGGTTGGCGCACCAGGATGACATCGCAGGAGACTTTTTAGGGCCGAGCGCAGATGCATGGCTAAACCCCGATCGGGAGCGCAAATTACCTGGAAATTTGCGCGAAGGTTAAGGTTCACAGCCGCCTGGCACCCCTACCGTCCTCTCCCTCCAAGCCCTCATTTCCGCGCTGCCGCCCCGTCCCGCAGCGGCCAGTAGGGCGACTCCGTGCGCGCCGTTTGCATGAGGCTCTCCACCCGAGCACCAATGTCAGGATGGGCCGCCGCCACGTCCTCGCTTTCCGCCGGGTCTGCGGCCAAATCGTAGAGTTGCAGCGGAGCATCGCGGCGCTTCAGCCGGATTCCCTTCCAGCGGCCTTCCAGCAAAACCGCTTGGCTGCTCCCGCCTTCGTGAAATTCCCAGTACAAATAGGGATGCCGCGCCACCTCCCCTTCTCCCCGCAAAACCGGTACCAGACTCAAGCTGTCGCGCCCAGGCGGCAACGCCACCCCAGCCAACTCCGCCGCCGTCGCCATGATATCCCCGAAATAGCCAGGATGCCCGGAAACCCCAGGCCGGATCACCCCCGGCATCCAGGCAATCAGCGGCACCCGAATCCCCCCTTCCGTCAGAGACCGCTTCAGCCCCCGCAAGGGCCCCGAGGCCTGGAAAAATTTCGGATCATTGCCGCCTTCCGCGTGCGCCCCATTATCGCTGGTGAACAGCACCAGCGTAGGCCGCTCCAAATCCGCCGACTCCAGCGCCGCCCGCAGCCGCCCGACATATCCATCCATCCGAGTAATGCTCGCGGCCTGACCGCGATTGGCCTCGGTCCAGCTAGGGTCCCTGTAGGGACCAAAATCAGGAACCTCCGTCCCCACCCCGAGCGCCTGACTGCGCTCGTTATTGGCATGCGGAAGCGTCAGGGACAAAAATAAAAAAAAGGGCCGCCCCCGATCCTGCGCCATGAATTTGAGCGCCTCCTCCGCAAAGAGGTCGTCGGCGAAGGCCACGCGCCGCGTCGCATAGCCCGCCCCGCCCTCCCCGCGCGGCACCAAATCATTGCCCAGCGGCTCCCGCACCGAATCCCGCCAGAGGTAATCCGGAAAATGATTGTGCGCGTGCAGCTGACTCAAAAAACCAAAAAAGGAGGAAAATCCCTGCTTCAGCGGGTGGCCCGGGCCGTCCACTTCATCTCCCAGCCCCCACTTGCCGATCAAGCCGCAGCGGTATCCCGCTCCCTGCAGGAGGGCCGAAACCGTGGGCTCCCCAGCCCGCAGGGTCTGCGCCGCGACCTCCCCCTTCCCCGCATTCCCCCGCACGGTCGTGTGGCCGCCGTGCTGGCCAGTCAGCAAAACCGAGCGCGAAGGCGCACACACCGTGCAACCCGCATAAAATTGCGTAAACCGCAGCCCCTCCGCAGCCAGGCGATCCAGGTGCGGCGTCTTGATCTTCTTCTGCCCATAGCAGCCCAACTCGCCATAGCCCAGATCGTCCGCGAGAATCAGCACCAAGTTCGGCGCCATCGCCCCCGCGAGGGTCGGCCCGACCATCATCCCGGCCAAAAAAGTCCCTGCCAAAAAGGTGCGCCTCCACAAGAAGTTCATTCCTCGACCCTGGCCCCGCCCCTAGTTCCCGGCAAGCGCCTCTCCCAGAAAGGGACCACCCCAAGCGACCATATTCGGTTTGTCATCCCGCTCATCGGCCCTAGGATACTTTCCCCAAACCGCGCTCCCCGGATGCCCCCCTCCCCTTTCCCCGCTCCATCCGCATGGCCTCCCGCCATGCCCGACCCCTCCCCGCCTGCCGCCGCCAGCCTATCCGACCGCGCTGCCCTCGATGCCGCCCTCGTCGGCGCCGCCGGCCTCCTCCTCGGGCGCGTCTTCCTCGGCCGCACCGGCGGCTTGCTCGTCGGCGGCACCGCCATCGCCACCCGCCTCCTCGCCGACGCGGCTCCCGCCGCTCCTCAACCAAACGAAGCCGCGCCCCCCCAAGCGCCCGCTCCCTCCACCCCTTTCAAAAATCTCTTCACCGAGGTTGCCCCCACCCCGACCACCCCGACCACCCCGCCCGCCGCTGCCCCGACCGCGCGCCCCCTCCCTACTTTTCCAGACATCGGCTCGCTCCCCGCCGCCCTGCCACCGCCCCTTTGCGTCCCGGCACCTTCTCCCCAGGCAGCCCCCCTCGCGGAGGTCCCGCCCGTCTCGCCCCACCCTGAAGAAATCTGGAAAATGGCCGCCCTCGAAGACGCCGCTGCCCCCATTCCCCTCCGTCCAGTCCTGATCGCCCCTGCGCCTCCTTTGCCCGCTCCCTCCGACCCCGCACCGGCTGAATCGGCAAATCCGTCAGCTCCGGCGAAACCTTCCTCCCCGGCCGAATGGGTCGCTCCGAGCGCCCCCGGCACCCCAGCCCCGCCCCCTGGCAGCGCCCCTGAACCCGCCTCCGCCTTTCCCCTAACCGCCTCCTTCCCCGGCCCCAGCCCCGGCCCCGCCGCGCCTGCCGAACCCGATGCGTGGCGCCTCGATTCGCTTCAGGCCAGCCCCAAGCCCATCGCTCCGCTGCCCAAACCCCTCTCCAGCCTGGCCAAGCCTGCTGGCCCCTGGGAGCGCGCCGCCCTCAGCGCCTCACCACCCGCAATCCCCTACGGCGAACCGCCCGTGCGGCCCCGCCGTTCCGCCGCCAAAACCGGCCTGCTCATTCTCCTCCTCGCCGCTAGCTTGCTCTTGTTCTTGCGCCACAAAGCCAGCCTGCCTGCGCCTCCTCCCCCTGCTCCGCCAGCGGCCGCGCCCAGCAACGCGCCCTAAGTCGACTTCGCGGCACCTTGATGGAGCACTGCCCCCTCAAGGCTGCGACCTGCTCGCCGCTCAGGGCCGCGGCGTGCTCGCCGAGGGCAAGCACAGCAGGTGCGTTTTGCTGCGGAAAAACAAGCGTCCTCCCGCGATCGCCGGCGTAGCATCGCTAGCGGCACCCAGTTGCCCCTCCCCTAACTTGCGAAACGTGTCCCCCGCCGCCACCACCACCACCTCACCGCTGCGCCCCGTGCAATAAATCCGGTCGCCCGCCATCACCGGCGAGCTATACACCTTGTCCGCAAAAACGCGCTCGCTGTATACCTCCGTGCCGTCCTCCGCCCGCAAACACGTTAGCACCCCTCCGTCTCCTAGCAAGTAAAGCCGCTTCCCATCGCCCAAGGCGCTCGGCACATACGGCAGCCCCTTGCTCCGCTGCCACAAAATCGACGGCTTGGCCTCGCTCACCCGCACAGCCACCGAAGCCTTGCCCGTGCCCCCCTGCCCCATGGTCATGAAACAGATCCCCCCCGCCAGCGTCGGCGAGCCCACCGCCCGGTCCGTCGGACTGGGATTTTCCACCTCCCACAGCACGCGACCATCAGCGGCATCGAGGCAGGTCAAGGCCTGCGGATTGCCCGTCAGCACCACCGCCTCCCGCCCATCCGCCTGACGAAACACTAGCGGCGTCGAAAACGGCGTGCGCACACTTTGCCGAGCGTGCTTCCACACGACCGTCCCATCGCTCGGCTTGAGGCCAGCAATAAAACTCTCCCCGCCCACATTATCCTTCGGCACCACCAGCACCCCGCCCGCCAGCACGGGCGACGACCCGCTGCCGTGCTCCTCGCCATACGCCCCCAAATCCCGCGTCCAGAGCGCTTTCCCCTCGTGACTCAGGGCCATGACCTGCAAGTTCCCTCCCGAAGTCCACGCCAAATACAAGCGCTCCCCATCGACGCAGGGCGTACTGCTCGCGAAGCTATTAAACTGGTGCTGCCCATACACGCTAAACCGATCCTCCACCCGCCACAGCTCCCGCCCACTCGCCGCGTCAAACGCCAACACCACGCGCTTCCCCGCTTCCGCCGTCTCGCTCGTCAAAAAAAGCCGCGAGCCCCACAACACCGGCGAAGCAATCCCCGGACCGGGCAGGGCGACTTTCCACGCAAAATCCCCCTCCCCAAAGTGGTCCGGAAATCCCCCCGCAGCGCTGCTCCCCGAGCCATCCGGCCCCCGGAATCGAGTCCACTCCTGCGCGGAAACCGCCCCAGAAAAAAGCGTCAGGGCAAACAACAGGGAGATTTTCATAGTAAGCAATTTAAAAGTTAGGAAACCAGGGCGGCCACCGCCTTCTCCAGCGATGCCGGGTCAGATACGCTGTGAACCTCCACTCCCTTGCGGATGCGCCCCAGCATCCCCGCCAGCTGCCCCCCAGGTCCCAATTCCACAAAACAATCGTGCCCCTGCTCCAACAAATACTCCATGCTCTGCGCCCAGCGCACCGAACCAGTCACCTGACACTCCAGCGTCCGCCGGATCTCCTCGGCTCCCGCCACCGGCTGCGCCTCCAAATTGCAAATCACCGGAAAGGCCGGATCTGCCAGGCGCACTCCGGCCAACTCCACCCGCAGCTTCTCCTGCGCCGAACCCATCAAGCGAGAATGATAGGCCCCCGCCACAGGCAACTCCTTGCCCCGCAGCCCCCGCTCCCGCGCCACCCGCACCACCTCCGCGATCCGATCCCGCGCCCCACTCAGGACGATTTGCCCCGGCGTGTTAAAGTTAGCCAGATCCACCCCGCAGTCCTCCGCCAATTGGCGCACCGCTTCCTCAGCCCCTCCCAGCATCGCGATCATGCTGCCCTCAGCCGCCGCGCAGGCCTCCTCCATGAACCGTCCCCGCCGCGCCACCAGGCGCAGGCCTTCAGCAAAGCCGAACGTCCCCGCCGCCGCGTGGGCCGTGAATTCTCCCAGCGACAAGCCCGCCGCCGCCCCCACCCGCAGCTCCGGCAGCGCCTCCCGCAGCGCCGCCAAACAAGCTAGGCCGTGCACATACAGCGCCGGCTGACAGCGGCTCGTGCGGGTCAATTCCTCCATCGGCCCCGCCCTCATGACCTCGCTCAAGGCAAAGCCCACGATCTCATCCGCCTGCTCCATCAATCCCCGCGCCACCGCCGAACTCTCCGCCAACGCCGTACCCATCCCCACGGCTTGCGCGCCCTGGCCGGAAAATAACAATACCACCTGTTTGCTCATAAGACTGCCACCTTAGGACGCGGCCTTCCCCCCCTGCAAGCCCGCAGGCGCACCCTCCCTTCCCCGCCCCCTCAGCGGCGAAAAATCAAAAACTTCCGGCAAACGTAGTTAATCAAAACGTTAGGAATAATAAAGCCCGCCAGCGCCGCCCACTTCGGCCAGTGCCAAAAATACACCAGGCCCGCCTGGGCAAAGCTCCCGCTCAGCGCCCCGGGCAGGTTCACCGCCGTAAAATAGAGAAACTCCCGCACCGGCGCATGCCGCCCCGGCGTGAATACCCATTTCATGTTCAGCCAATACACAAAGGCATTGGAAAACAAAAAGGCCAGCGCGGTGGGTGCCAGGGTCGACTGCGCCCGCTGCCAATCGTCCAATCCAGGGTCGTTGAGGCTCGGCCACAGCACCTGAACCAACCAAAGATACACCCCCACATGCACCACCAAGGCGCCTCCCCCGCAGAGCGCGTATTTCAAAAACTGCATCGCCGGAGGTGCCTCCCGACTGCGCAACAACCGCAGCAATTCCGCGAAATCGCTCCGCCGCACCAAGCGCACCAGATCTAGAAAGGACTTGAACATGTCAGATATAAAATAAGCAACCTCCCCTCAGCCCCAGGCACCGTATTTCGCCTTCCACAGCGGCAAGGCCATCAAGATGTCCTCCTTCTTCCGCCGGTGGCTCAACTCCCACACGATCGGCTTGTCTGGAGGCACTAAGGGCAACAGGCGATCAAAATCCACGCTCCCCTGAAACGGCACCCGGTGATCGCGCTCCGGCCAAATCACATCGTGCAAGTGGCAGCCTATCAGATAAGGCCTCATGCGGCTCAGCCATTGATAGTGGTCCAGCAAATGCAGATTCGCCTTCAACTGCACGTGCCCAAAGTCGTGCCAATAGCCAATCCAGGGCCCCGCGCATTCCTCCATCAAGGCCACCATCTCCCGCTCGCTGGGAACTTGCTCATAGTGGCTGCGGCTCTCCACCGCCACTGGCACCCCATATTTTTCAGCGTGCTCCGCAATCTGCGCCAGCGCCTCGCGCGCCCGCCCCATATACAGCCCACCGAGCGCTTCCCGCTTTTTGATCATCTCAATCTTTTTGCGCACATAGCGGCGACTGTCCAACTTCCCCTCCAGCACCATGTCCGTCAGCGCACTCGAAGGCCGCCCCATTGGCACCGAACCCAGATGCAACACCACATAGCGAGCGCGGAACTCCGCCGCGCATTCAATGCTCTTGAGCGTCAACGCCATGGCCCGATGCCGGTCCGTCGCCCGGTGGCTGGTGTATTCATAGGCATCGGGGGCGTCGATGGTCAATTCCACCGGCGAGGGGCAAAAGTTGTGCACCCCTGACACCTTGATGCGCCCCGCCTCAAAGGCTTTGCGGATCCCCGGCATCAGGGAAATCTTCAGCCCGTGGCTGATCTCCATGGTGTCGAATCCCATGTCCAAAATCTCATCCACCATCTCCTCCCCGTCGCTGTGGCGCTGGCTGTTCCAACAAGTCGAAAAGGAGAGCATGTGAATAAAACCGGAAACAAAAAAACCAGGTGATCTCCGCTGGGGCCTCCGCCCCCCTTGGCGTGTCTTCGTCGATCTTACAATTTCGCCAAGGAGTCGTCCAAAGCCGCGATCAATGCGGCGATGGTCGCCTCCGTTTCGTCGCCCATATTGCTCAAGCGGAACGTGCTATCCTTGATCTTGCCATAGCCGCCGTCGATGGCCATGAGGTGATTTTTCCGCATCAGCGAAACCAATTTGGCCGTGTCAATCCCCCGGCTATTCTTCACGCAGGTCAACGACTTGGACCGATAGCCCTCCGGCGCCAAGAAATCAAAGTCGTGCCGCCGCACCCAGTCGTGCACCATCCCATTGAGCGCCGCATGGCGCGCATAGCGCTGCTCTAAGCCTTCACCAAAAATGTCCTCCAACTTGCTCTCCAAAGCAAAAATCAGAGGAATCACCGGCGTGCTCGGCGTCATGAAGTTGTCCGCATTCTTGCGGAACTCCACAAAGTCCAAGTAGTAGCCCCGATCGCTCACACTCGCCGCCTTGGCTAGAGCAGCTTCGCTGATAGCAAAGAGCGCCATGCCCGGCGGCAGCGCCAAGGCCTTCTGCGTTCCCAGCAACATCACATCCAACCCCAGCTCATCAAACCCAATCGGCACCGTGCTGAAACTGCTCACCACATCCGTAATCAGACTGACCCCAGGGTACTTTTTGACCACCGCCGCAATCTCCCGCAGCGGATTCAGCACCCCCGTGGAGGTCTCATTGTGCACCACCGTGATAGCGTCGAAGTCCCCCGTGGCCAAGCGCTCGTCCACCGCCTCCGGCGTGATCGGTTGGCCCCACGGCACCCGCAGCGCCTCGGCCTGCTTGCCGCAGCTCAGCGAAACCTCATACCACTTGTCCGAAAACGCCCCGCAGCAACAATTGAGCACCTTCTTCGTCACCAAATTGCGCAGCGCCCCCTCCATCACGCCCCACGCCGAGGACGTCGACAAAAACACCGGCTGCGCCGTCCCAAACAGCGTCTGCAACCCCGGCATGATCCGCTGGTAGAGCGCCTGAAATTCCTTGCTGCGATGCCCCATCAGCGGCTGAATCATGGCCAGCTGGGTTTTAGCACTAACTTCGACGGGGCCGGGAATGAAGAGCTTGACGTGTGACATGTGAAAAAAAGAAAGATGCTAGCCTCGACCGACTCAGGGACTGCTGGTCCAGATGCCGTATTTCAAGGCAAGCTCGTCCACCAATTCCGCAGCGGCTCGGCCTCGCGGGCCCGGAGCTTTCGCCAACTTTTTCGCAATCTCAATCGCTTCCTCGTATTTTCCTGCGGCCTCCAACAACCGCCGCGCCTTGTCTCCCGCCCGGTGAAACCAATAGTCTTCCGCCCCACCCTCCGGCGGCACCTCCTCCCGCGACATCCCCCGCAACACCTCGTAGTAGGCCTCCAGAGCCTCGTCCGACCGCTGCAGCGCCTCCAGGCAAACCCCCTTGCGCACCAAGGTCTGGCTGCGCCACGCCCCCGGCAGGCCCTCCGCCTCTAACACCTCATCAAAGGACTGCAAGCCCCTGGCCTGCTCCTCCGGCGACTGCCCCGGCACCGCCAACAACTCCGCCCGCACGCTCAGCGCCTGCCAGCGCGTGTTCACCGCCGGACCCGGCTTGGCGCGGAGAATCTCTTCTAACAACTGCAGCGCCGCCGCCCCCTGGCGCTGCCGCTGGTTGAGCAGCGCCTCCTGCAGCCGCGCCTGCCACTTCAGCGGCCCCCCGCCCTGGAACACTCTCTCCCACAGCACCACCGCCTGCTGCGCCGCGCTCGGCTCCAGCGTCAAGAGCGCCGCCCGACCCGCCCAAAAAAGCGCCGACTCCGCCAGCGGATGCATCGGATCGTCCGCCGCCGCCTCCTCAAAAAGCCGCTTCGCCCCACTGAAATTTTCCCGCTGATAGCACCCCTGCGCCACCTTCATGCGCAAGTCGGTCCGCGCCGCCGCCTTGGGGAAATCGCGCAAAAAGACCGCCGCTGCCCGCTCCATCGCGTCCGGCCCGCCCTCCGCCTCCGCCAAATAACACCCCAACAACCCCACCCGCTCCTGCTGCCCCGGCTCGGCCGCCGCCCCCCGCGCCGCCGCCAGCTGTCGCCCCGCTTCGCCAGACCGCGGCGGATCGCTCCTCAGCGCCAGCTCCGCCAGTGCGATCAGCGCTTCAAAGCGCCGCGGATGCCCCGGCACCGCTTCCGCCACCGCTTCCAGGCCCGCCACCGCCGCCGCGTCTCCCCGCGAAGCCAGCCGCAGCGCCCGCTCCAAATGAAATTCCGCCCCCGCCCCCGCATACTCCCCCAGCGACGACCCCTCCAATAAAGCCAAACTGCGCGACGGACTCGGCGTCCCCGACTGCAGCTCCGCCAACGCCGCATTGTAAATCGCCGCCGCCCGCACCGCCGCATCCGGCGACTTCGCCGACGCCTCCAAAAAATAGCCCGAAGCCGCCCGGTAGGCTGCGGCATCATACTCCGCTTGCCCCGCCACCCACGCCGTCCACGCCGCCACCGCAGGCGAAGGCGACAGCTGGCGCAGCTGCTCCAACAGCGGCCGCGCCTCGTCCCGGCGACTTTGCCCCGTAAGGAATTGCGCCTCCCGCAACAGCGCCAGCGCCCGCAGCGGATGCTCCGGAAAATCCCGCGGAATCGCCGCCCACGCCGCCCCCGCCTGCAGCGGGTCTCCCATCGACTCCAGCGCCGCCGCCAAGGCCATGCGCGCCCGGATTTTCAAGCCAGGATCCGCCGCTTCCCCGAGCGCTTTCAGAAACGCCTGCGTCTCCGCCGTGGGTTCGCGATTCATCACTTCCAGCTCTTGGAAAGCCACGTCGAGCACCTCCGCCGCAGGCACCGGCGTGGCGGAAATCAACTGCCGCAGCCCTGCGAGGGCCTCGCTCTTCTGGCCTTGCACGCGCAGCGCCCGCGCCCGCCCCAACCGAGCCGCCTGCTGCAACCGCACCGGGGCCCCCGAATGCTCCGCCGCCACTGCGGCAAATCCGGCCTCCGCCGCCTTCGCTTCTCCCGCAGCCAGGGCGATGCGCGCCCGCAAGTATTGTCGCGGCGGCGCCTCCCCGGCCGCGCCGCCAGGCCCCAAAAGCGCCGCCGCCTCCGCTGCCTGACCTTCCATCAAGCGCAGCTCCGCCAGCCACAGCGTGGCCCGCTCCGCCACCGCGCTGCCCGCTTCCTGCAACAGCGGGGTCAAGACCCGCCGAGCCCGCTCGGTTTCCCCCAGCGCCCCCAGCATCCCCGCCCGCGAAAAA
Source organism: Akkermansia muciniphila (assembly GCA_943331195.2). Lineage (GTDB taxonomy): Bacteria > Verrucomicrobiota > Verrucomicrobiia > Verrucomicrobiales > V1-33 > CAIZWU01. The sequence goes on from CALQKQ020000030.1 coordinate 12,177, forward strand.
GCCACTTCCACCGCCCACGCAAAATCCTTAAGCGAAGCCAGCGTCACCAACGCCTCCTCGGCCTCCCGCCACCGGTCCAACTGCGCCAGCGCCTGAGCCTTCCAAAACACCGCCTCGGGCTGATCAGGCCAAGCCGCCTCCCCCGCCGCCGCCAACACTTCCCCCGGACGCCCCGCCCGCACCAGCGCTTCCGCCAGCAACAGCAACGCCGCCCCCCGCGCTTCCTTCCCCAGCTTTCCCCCTGCCAACAGCCGCCGCACCTTCACCACCGCCACCTCCGGCAAATGCTCCCGCATCGCTTCCGCCGCCCGCCGCAACTCCGGCAACTCCACCGCTCCCACTGGCGCTCTTTCCACCGCTCCGACCGGCGCTCCCTCCGCCCAGCCCAGTCCCATCACGAGTATCCCCCAAGTCAAAAATGGTTTCGGCATCGGATCGGCGCGCAGGGCTAAAAAATTCCCTTCACCCATACCACCTCTCCCGCAGATGGCACGCGCTTTTCCCATCCCTCCCACCTTTAAAAAACCCCCTAAAATCCTCAAAAGGGCCGCCCCGTCCGGATCGAAGCCGAGCGCCCATGCGCCGCCAATCCCTCCATTTCCGCAAACAATTCCACCACCGGCGCCGATTTCTCCAAGGCCTTAACGCTCAATTTCACAATGCTCGTGCGCCGCTGAAATTGATCCACCGTCAAGCCAGGAAACGACTTCCCCGCCCCCCCCGTCGGCAAGGTGTGGCTCGGCCCCGCCAAAAAGTCGCCCACCGCCACCGGACTGTAGTGCCCCAAAAAGATCGCCCCCGATGTCCGAATCTGCCGCAGCACCGCCTTCTCGTCCTGCACCACCAGGCTGAGGTGCTCCGGAGCCCAGGCATTGGCTAGGGCAATCCCCTGCTCCAAATCCCGCAACAGCACCAAAGTCCCACCCGTGCGCAGCGATTCCGCCGCGATCTCCTGCCGCGGCAACATCGCCAGTTGATTCGCCACCTCCACCTCCACCGCATCCAACAGCGCCTCCGACGTCGTCGCCAACAACACCTGGCTATCCTTGCCGTGTTCCGCCTGCGCTAGCAAATCCGAGGCCACAAACGCCGGATTCGCCGTCTCATCCGCCAAAATCATGATCTCGCTCGGCCCAGGCAATAGGTCGATCGCCACCGCCCCAAAAAGCTGCCGCTTCGCCTCCACCACAAAGCGATTGCCCGGCCCCACAATCTTGTCCACCGGCCGGATCGTCTTGGTGCCATAGGCCAAGGCCGCCACCGCGTGCGCCCCGCCCACCTTGTACACCTCCGTCGCTCCCGCCATCCGCAGCGCCACCAGCATCGCCGCATTCACCTGCCCCGAAACATCGCAGGGCGTGCACACCACAATCTCCGGCACCCCCGCCGCCTGCGCCAAACTCACCGTCATCAACACCGTCGAAATCAGCGGCGCACTCCCTCCCGGCACATAAATGCCCACCCGCTGAAACGGCTGATACACCTCCCCCACCTCCGCCCCCTGCGCATTCTTCATCGTCCAGTTCTTGCGCAGCCCCCGCTTGGCAAAAGCCCGCACATTGCGATGCGCCAGCGCCAGCGCCCGCTTCACCTTCGGCGCCACTTCCGCCGCCGCCGCCTCCCACTCCGCTTCCCCTACCGCCAGCGTCTTCGCACTCAACTTCGCCCCATCAAATTTCTCCGCAAATCCCAGCAGCGCCTCATCCCCCTCCCGCGCAATGTCCCCCAGAATCCCCGCCACATACCCCGATAACTCCGCCCCCGGCACATGCCGCCGGTTCAAACTGCGCAGTTGTGCGGCAAACGAAGGAGAACTGTGGCGAAGGCGTTTCATCATGAAAAAAAGGGCAGTCAGCAGCGACATCTCAACAACGCCGCTCCCTCCTAAAAGAAACCCGCCCAGCCCCCTGTCGAGTGCAAATTCCACCGTCCCCCGCCCCTCACCCGCCTCCCGCCGCCTCCGCACCCCGCTCCTTCGCCCCATCGCTGGCCCCCTCCTTCGGCTCGCTCAAGCGCCACAGCAACACTCCCAAGGCCATTCCTATCAGATAGCCATGCGGCAAAAAGGCCGCGCAGCCCCCCACCACCGCCGCCACCCCCTGCCCCCGCCGCGAACCCCGCAGCCCCCGCAATAACCCCAACAACGCCAAGCCCTCCAGCCCCAACAACACCGCCAAAATCGGCTTCGGAAACAGCTGCACCCATTCCCCCGCCGCCACGCTCCCCCCCAACCCTAGCAGCACAAACATCCCCCCATACAGCACCACCGACCCCCCACTCCGCCCCCCCATCGTATAATGCCCCACCAGCCCCCCACATCCATGGCACACCGGCACCCCTCCCCAACACGCCGCCACCACATTGAACACCCCATACGTCAACCCCAGCCGCTTCACCCCCACCTCCCGCTCCGGAAATAAATCCTTCACCGTGCGCTGCGTCGCGATCACCGAATTCGCCAGCGAAAGCGGCAACTGCGGCAGCCCAAGCAACACCAAACCCGCCCACACCTCCCCGCCCTCCGGCCAACGCCATCGCGGCAGCGCCCAGCCCAGGCCTTCCACCAATCGCCCCCCATCCACTTTATAAACCCACCCATAGATCGCTCCCCACCCCACCACCGCCAGCGCCGCCGGAAACCGCCGCTGCCCCCGCAACACCACCACCAACATCACCGCCCCCGCCGCCAACCCATACCCCGCCAGCCCCTCCGCCGGCAAATAACTCCCCGCCGCCAGCCAACACAGCGTCACCCCCAG
>CALQKQ020000031.1 GCA_943331195.2 Akkermansia muciniphila
ACGCGGATGCCGACGTAGGAGACGGGGGAGCTGCGGTTTTGTAGTGACGTTAGGGTTTCGCTGGCATGTTGGCGGGCGGCGAGGGCGGCCTGATGGGTTTGGCGCTGGGCGGGGGTGAGGGCGGCGAGGATGGCGCTGAGGGGGAGGGTTTGGGCGCGGCGCTGGAAGGAGGCGGTGATTTCGGCGGGGCTGAGGGCGCGGTCGTAGAGGGCGGCTTGTTGGATGGTGCCGGTGAGCCAGGCTCGGCCGCCGCCGGTGTGGCGTTTTCCGATTAAGATTTGAGAGGATCCGGCGGGGAAGGTTTGGAGGGGAGAGGCCGGGGTGTAGGGCTGGCCGAGAGGGGCGCCGTTGCGGAAGAGGGCGATGCTGTGGTCGGGGCGGTAGACGGCGGCGAGGTGGACGAGGGTGGGGGCGGCGTCGGTTTCTGGGGGGGCTTCGAGGTTGCGGGTGCGGGCGAAGCCTTCGCTGCCGGCGGTCCAGTGGCCGGCTTGTTGTTCGCCGAAGACGAGGGCGTCGAAGACGCTGCCGTCTTGGCGTTGCAGGGAGATGGCGGCCCCGCCGCCTTGGGTGAGGTTGGCTAGGGTGAGCCAGGCTTCGAGGGTTTTTTCGCGGATGTCTTGGGGGAGGGGAGGGGACTGGAAATAGGCGCCTTCTTGGGGGAGGAGGAGCTGGCCGGATGCGATGGTGGCGCCGCCGAGGGCTTCGCCGCTAGGGGGGGGTGTTTCGGCGAAATTCCAGGACCAGAGGGGGGTGGGGCCGGGGGCTGGGGTGAGGGTGGGATGGAGGGCGGAGGCGAGTTTGGTGCCTTCGGCTTCGAGGAGGGAAAGTTGGGCGGAGGCGGCGGCGATGTCGCGTTGGAGGGTTTGTTGTTGGGCCTCGCGCTGTTGGGTTTCTTGGGTTGAGGCGATGGAGCGCTCGCCGTGTTTGACGCCTTCGAAGACGGATTTGAGGCGGTAGTAGTCGGTGTGGGGGATGGGGTCGAATTTGTGGGTGTGGCAGCGGGCGCAGTTGACGGTGAGACCGAGGAAGGATTGGCCGACGACGCCGAGGATGTCTTCTAATTCGTCTTCGCGGGTGATGGCGCGTTGGGTGGCGTTGGCTTGGGCGTTGCCGGCTTGGTCCCAGGGGCCGCAGACGAGCAGGCTGGTGGCGACGATGCCGTCGCTGGTGATGGGCTCTAAGACATCGCCGGCGATTTGCTCGCGCATGAATTGATCGTAGGGCTTGTCGTCGTTGAAGCTTTTGATGACGTAGTCGCGGTAGTGCCAGGCGTTGTCGCGGAGTCGGTCGTATTCAAAGCCTTGGCTTTCGGTGAAGCGGGCCACGTCTAGCCAATGTCGGCCCCAGCGCTCGCCGTAGTGAGGGGAGGCGAGGAGGCGGTCGACCAAGTTGGCGTAGGCTTGGGGTGAGGGGTCGGCGACGAAGGCGTCGATTTCCTCTGGGGAAGGCGGCAGTCCTAACAGATCGAGAGAGAGGCGGCGAATGAGGGTGGGGCGATCGGCCTCGGGGGCGAGGTCGAGGCCGTCTTGGTGGAGGCGGGCCTGGACAAGGGCGTCGATGGGGGGAAGGGAGCTGGTGGGGAGGGCGGGGGCCTGGAGGGGTTGGAGGGACCAGTGGGTGCTGGGGGCGGGGGGGGCGTCTTCTGGCCAGGGGGCGCCTTGGTCGATCCAGTCGCGGAGGAGGGCGATTTGGGTGGGGCTGAGGGGGTCGCCCTGGGGGGGCATGATTTCGTCAGGATCCAGACTGGAGATGCGCTGGAAGAGGGGGCTGGCGTGGCTTTGGGCGGGGGCGATGACGGGGCCGTCATCGCCGCCGGAGAAGGCGGCGGCGCGGTGGTCGAGGCGGAGTCCGCCTTTTTGTTTTTCGGGGCCGTGGCACTTGAGGCAGTGGGCGGCGAGGAGGGGTTGGATGTCGCGGGAGAAGTCGAGGGGAGCCGCCGTGGCGCTGGGGAGGAGGAGGGTGGCGGCGGCGGCGGTGAGGGCGGCGCGGCGGATCCAGGGAGCGGGAGGGCGGGGCATGAGGGCCATAACCTCCTGGGGGGGGGATTCTTTCAGGGGCCGCCGGGGGCGGCGGCTCCCCTGGGGTGGTTAGGCGAGGATGCCTTGGACGACTTTGCAGGGTTCGACGCCGGTGAGGCGTTGGTCGAGGCCTTGGTACTTAAAGGAGAGGCGTTCGTGATTGATGCCGAGTTGGTGGAGGAGGGTGGCGTGGAAGTCGTGGACGTGGACGGGATCTTTGACGATGTTGTAACCCATTTCGTCGGTTTCGCCGTAGGTGATGCCTTTTTTGATGCCGCCGCCGGCGGCCCAGAGGCTGAAGCAGCGGGGGTGGTGATCGCGGCCGTAGTCGGTTTCGGGGAGGTTGCCTTGGGAGTAGACGGTGCGGCCGAATTCGCCGCCGAAGACGACGAGGGTATCGTCGAGCATGCCGCGTTGTTTGAGGTCTTGGATGAGGGCGTAGCAGCCTTGGTCGACGTCCTTGCACTGGGAGGCGATGTCGCGGGGGAGGGAGCCGTGTTGGTCCCAGCCGCGGTGGAAGATTTGGACGAAGCGGACGCCGCGTTCGACGAGGCGGCGGGCCATGAGGGCGCTGTTAGCGAAGGTGCCGCGGTCTTTGGCATCGGCGCCGTAGAGTTCGAAGGTTTTTTCGGTTTCGCCGGTGAGGTCGGTGAGGTCGGGGACGCTGGCCTGCATGCGGAAGGCCATTTCGTATTGTTGGGTACGGGTTTGGATTTCGGGGTCGCCGACTTGATCGTAGGCGGCTTGGTTGAGGGCGCCGAGGCCATCGAGCATGTGGCGGCGGAGTTCGCGGGAGATGCCGGGGGCGTCTTTGAGGAAGAGGACGGGGTCGCCTTTGGCGCGGAGGGAGACGCCGGCGTGTTTGCCGGGGAGGAAGCCGGAGCCCCAGAGGCGGGCGGAGATGGCTTGGACGTTGGAGTTAGGATTGGAATGGGTGGCGTGGAGGACGACGAAGGTGGGGAGGTCTTGGTTCATCGAGCCGAGGCCCCAGGAGAGCCAAGAACCGATGGAGGGCTTGCCGCTGATCATGCTGCCGGTGTACATCAACTGGTTAGCGGGCTCATGGTTGATGGCATCCGTTTTCATGGAGCGGATGAGGCAGAGGTCGTCGGCGACTTTGGCGGTCCAGGGGAGGGTCTCGCTGAACCAGGTGCCGGACTGGCCGTGCTGGGAGAACTTGAAGATGGAGGGGGCGACGGGAAAGGCGCCTTGGCCGGCGGTCATGCCGGTGAGGCGTTCGCCTTGGGCGGCGAGGAAGTCCTTGAGGTCTTTGCGGAAGGCGGCCGTGAGGTTAGGTTTGTAGTCGAAGAGGTCGAGTGGGGAGGGGGCGCCGATGAGGGAGATGTAGATGGCGCGTTTGGCTTTGGGGGGGAAGTGGGTGCCGGGGGGGAGGTCTTCGGCGGGGGATTGGCCTTGGCCGAGGAGGGAGGCGAGGGCGGCGGCGCCGAGGCCCATGGCGTTGCGGCGGAAGAACTGGCGGCGATTGACCGCGCCATTCCAGGTTTGCAGGAGGGGGAGGGAAGCTGGGGAAAACATGTGGTGGGGAATGAAGGGGGTTATTTGGAAAGGGCTTCGTCGGTGTTGAGGACTTGGCTAGCGACGATGGTCCAGGCGGCTAGGGCGATGGGATCGAGGGCGGCATCAGGTTTGGTAGCGCCGACGGCGAGGAGGGCTTGGGCGGCGGCGGGGTCGGCTTGGTAGAAGGCGAGGGCGCTGGCTTGGGTGCGCTGGGAGATGGCGCGTTCGGCGGTGGAGAAGGAGCGGGAGAGGAGGCGCAGGGTGATGAAGTCGAGGCGGGCGTTTTGGTCAGGAGAGGAGGCGAGGGCGAGGGAAGCGAGTTGGCGCGCGGCCTCGACGAATTGGGGGTCGTTCATGGTGACGAAGGCCTGGAGGGGGGTGTTGGTGCGTTCCCGGCGGGTGCAGAAGGTCTCGCGGCTGGGGGCGTTGAGAATGTCCATGCTGGCGGGGGGGGCGGTGCGTTTCCAAAGGGTATACATGGAGCGGCGGTAGAGGCTCTCGCCTTGGTCTTGCTGGTAGCTGCGGGTGTTGGACTCTTTCATGGCGACGGCTTCCCAGACGCCTTCGGGTTGGTAGGGGCGCACGGGGGGGCCGCCGAGCTTCGAGACGAGGAGGCCGGAGGCGGCGAGGGCGCCGTCGCGGATTTGTTCGGCGTCGAGGCGATAGCGGGGGCCGCGGGAGTTGAGGCGGTTGAGGGGGTCTTTTTCTAACTTTTCATGGTCGACGGCGGCGGACTGGCGGTAGGTTTGGGAGAGGATGATGCGCTTGACCATGGCGCGGTAGTTCCAACCGCTTTCCATGAAGGCGACGGCTTGCCAGTCGAGGAGGTCTTGATTGACGGGGCGGGCGCCGCTGATGCCGAGGTCTTCGGTGGTTTCGACGATGCCGGTGCCGAAGAGGAAGCCCCAGACGCGGTTGACGGTGACGCGGGCGGTGAGGGGGTTTTCCGGGGAGACGAGCCATTGGGCGAGGCCGAGGCGGTTGCGCGGGGCGGCCGGGGCCATGGGGGGGAGGGAGGCGGGGGTGGCGGGGCCGACGCGGTCGGTTTTTTTGCGATAGTCGCCGCGGGAGAGGACGAAGGCGAAGGGTTCGGCGGCGTTTTCCTGCATGACGAGGGTTTTGACGCTGCGTTGTTGGATGGTGCGCTCTTCTTGTTCGAGGGTGGCGATTTGGCTGCGGAGGGCGAGGCCGGCGTGGTCGGAGATGGCGGCCCAGCGTTCGAAGATGGTTTGTTTTTGGGGTTCGGTGCGGGCGGCTTCGGGGGTGGCGAGGAATTGTTTGAGGGGGAGCTGGAGGGCGAGGCGGGCCACTTGGTTTTGGCTGAGGGCCTGGTTGTAGAGGCGGACGTCTTGGACGGCGACTTTGGTGCTGAGGGGGCTATCCAATTGATCGGGGCCGTCGCTGCGGGCACCGAGGCGCAGGGGGGCGTCGATGGAGATGTCCGGCCCGAGGGCGTTATAGTCGACGGTTACTTCTTGGACGACGCCGTCGACGTAGAGGGTGATGGCGGCGGGGCCGGTTTTGGATCCGTCGAAGACGGCCATGATGTGGTGCCAGGCGCCGGGGGCGGGGGCGGTGCGGGCGGTGACTTTGAGGGCGTGATCGGGCCACTGGTCGACGATGTGGACGGCGGGGCGGCCTTCGGAGAGGAAGAGGTCCCAGCCGCGGTAGGCGCGGGCGCGGTCCATGCGGGAGAGGAGGGCACCGGAAGCGGGGCCTTCGCTTTTCATGAGGAGGCCGAAGGTGGCTTGGCCTTGGCGGGTCAAGGTGGGAGCGGGGCCGCTCAGGGCTTGGCCCTGGGCTAGGGGGGCGGAGTCGGCTTCGTTGAGGGGCAAGTGGAAGGCGAGGGCCTCGGGGGCGGGATCTTCGGCAGGATTGGAGGCCTGGGAGGTCAACCAAGTGGCGAATTCGGCTTGGGCTTGGTTGCGGCGTGCTTCGAGGGCTTGGCGGCGGGAGGTGAGTTCGCCGGGGAGGGTTTGGAGGCGCGCTTGGTCGGCATCGCTGGGGAGGCTGAGGACGGGGGCGTGCTCGGCGTTGTTGCCGTCGAGCGAGGACATGGGAGAATTTCTGAAGAAGGAAGTGAGGGAGTAGAAATCCTTGGTGGAGATGGGGTCAAATTTGTGGTCGTGGCAGGTGGCGCAGCCGACGGTGAGGCCTAACCAGACGGCGCCCATGGTATCGGCGCGGTCTTTGGCGTAGATGGCGTCGTATTCTTCGCCGATGGCACCGCCTTCGCCGGTGGTGGGCATGCAGCGGTTGTAGCCGGTGGCGACTTTTTGGGCGTTGGTGGCCTGAGGGAGGAGGTCGCCGGCCATTTGCTCGATGGTGAACTGGTCGAAGGGTTGGTTGGCCTTGAAGGCTTGGATGACCCAATCGCGGTAGGGCCAGATGGAGCGGAAGTTGTCGATGTGAATGCCGTGGGTGTCGCCGTAGCGGACGGCGTCGAGCCACTGGCGGGCGAATTGTTCGGCGGAGGCGTCGGTGGCGAGGAGGCGGTCGGCGGCGCGTTCCCAGGCTTCGGGGGAGGTGTCGGCGAGGAAGGCGGCGAGGTCGGCGGGCTGGGGGGGGAGGCCGGTGAGGTCAAAGCAGAGGCGGCGGTAGGCGCGGGCGGGATCCTCTGGCGGATTCATTTTCAAATTAGATTCCGCTAGTTTGGCGGAGACGAAGTGGTCGATCTCGGTAAGGCCGGGGCCGGCGGCGGCGGGGAGGGTCGGCTTGACGGGGGGGAGGTAGGACCAGTGTTTTTCGTAGGTGCCGCCTTGGGCGATCCAGCGCTCGAGCAAGGCCATTTGTTCGGGGGCGAGTTGCTTGAGGGAATCGGGCGGGGGCATGACTTCGTCCGGGTCCTTGCTGTGGATGCGCTGGATCAGGGCGGATTTGGCGGGGTCGCCTTTGACGATGGCGGGGGGGGCGTCGCCGCGAGGCGCGAGGGCGAAGGATTCGCCGTCGAGGCGGAGGGGGTCGCTTTTGGGTTTGCGGGTGGCGGAGTCGGGGCCGTGGCAATGATAGCAATATTCCGAGAGGATGGGTTGGATTTGCTTATTGAAGGAAATGGGAGCTTCGGCTTGGGCGGCGGGGGCAAGGAGCAGGCTGCCGAGGGGCAGGAGGCAAAGCGTCAGAAGGGGGCGTGCAGAAGTCATACTTTCATCAACGCAGCTTAGGGCTGAACTTTCAAGATGAGATGAATCAATTTTATACTTGACAGATTCAGAGGGTTAAAAATGAGCTCCGCTAGATTCCTGCTAGGGCGGCGCGGGGGGCAACGAAAAAGGGGCGGCCACCGCAGCGGGGCCGGGGGAAACCGGCGAGTGCTGGGATGACCGCCCCGAGGGGAGTCGGCGAGGGGATGGGATTACATGGTCCAGCCCTGGCGGTAGGTGGGGGTGAGGAAGCGGTTAGCGGCTTCGTCGTTGGTGAACTTCATGGTTTGGCTATCGTACTCTAGGCGGGTGCCGCTGCGGCGGATGGCGATCATGCCGAGGAGGCCGACTTCGCTGAGGGCGCCGCCGTATTCGAAGCTGGAGCCGGCGGGGCGGTTTTCGCGGATGGCGTTGAGCCAATCGTTTTGGTGATGGCCGCCGGGGATGCGAGCGAGGGATTTTTCGGGGAGTTTGTAGGCTTGCATGCGGGCCTCGGGGATGAGGCGGCAGCCGCCGGCGCCGTGGGAGCCGTGCATGATTTTGCCTTGATCGCCGATGACGACGGCACCGGTGCCGACGACCTTGCGATTTTCCTTAGTGAGTTCCTCGGGTTGAGGGATGCCGAAGTCGCCGTCGTGCCAGACGACCTTGACGGGGCCGCGCGCGGCTTTGGCGGGGAATTCGAAGGTGATTTTGGTGCCCTGAGGGTAATAGGCGGCGTGTTTTTCGGGATCGTAGCCTTTGGTTTCGGCGGTGATGGCGGTGGGCATGCCGAGGTCGAGGGCCCAGAAGGAGGGGTCGAGGACGTGGCAGATCCAGTCGCCGATGCAGCCGCTGCCGAAGTTGGTGAAGCCGCGCCAATTGAAGGGGAGGTAGGCGGAATGGTAGGCGCGGTCGGCGGTGGGGCCGAGCCAGAGGTTCCAGTCGAGTTCTTGGGGGATCTCGGGTTTTTCGGAGGTGTGTTTGGCTTGGTCGCGGATTTGGCAATAGACGTCGCGGAAGGCGTCGCAGCCGGCGTGGACTTCGGAGACTTTGCCGATGGCGCCGCTTTGGACCATTTCGACGAAGAGGCGGATGCTGTCGGAGGAGTGGCCTTGGTTGCCGACTTGGGTGATGACCTTGTGTTCGAGGGCGGCTTTGCGCATGGCGCGGACTTCGGCGACGGTGTGGGCGAGGGGTTTTTCGCAGTAGACGTGTTTGCCGTGGCCGATGGCGGCGAGGGAGGCGACGGCGTGGGTGTGGTCGGGAGTGGCGACGAGGACGGCGTCGATGTCCTTGGACATGGTGTCGAACATTTGGCGGAAGTCCTTGAAGCGCTTGGCGTTGGGGAACTTCTTGAAGCTGTCGGCGGCGCGGCGGTCATCGACGTCGCAGAGGGCGACGATGTCTTCACCGGCCATGGCACCGAGGTCCCCGCCGCCTTGGCCGCCGCAGCCGATCACGGCTAGGCGAACTTTATTGGAGGGGGTTTTGACGGTGCCCTGAGCGCGGACGACGTGGGCGGGGACGAATTGGAAGCCGAAAGCGGCAGCGGCGGAGGTGGAGACGAACGAGCGACGTTTCATAGGAGGGTAGCTGGGGAGGTGGGGCTAGGGCCCAGAGGGAAATGGCACTACGGGGCGGCGGGCGGGCTTCATTTCAACGGACCGGGGCAAATCAGCGCTGACTGCGCTTGATACAGCGGGTGGCGCGAGGGTAGGGCGAGGAGGGCGAGTGGGGGTTTTGGGTTAGGAGTTGTACGCGGTTTCGCCGTGTTCGGAGTAGTCGAGTCCTTCGCGTTCTTGGAGGTCGGTGACGGTGAGGCCGAGGGTTTTTTTGATAACGAAGAGGAGGGCGAAGCTGAGGGCGGCGGAATAGGCGGCGGTGTAGAGAGAGGCGAGGAGTTGGGTGGTGAGGGAGGCCTGGTTGTTGAAGCCGCCGAAGGAATCGTGGGCGAGGACGCCGAGGAGGATGGTGCCGACGAGGCCGCCGATGCCGTGGACGCCGAAGACGTCGAGGGAGTCGTCGTACTTGAAGTGGGTTTTGACTTTGATAGAAAACCACCAGCAGACGGCGGCAGAGGTGGCGCCGATGATGAGGGCGCCGATGGGCCCGACGGAGCCGGCGGCGGGGGTGATGGCGGCGAGGCCGGCGATGGCACCGGTGGCGGCACCGAGGACGGTAGGGCGCTTGAGGGCGGTCCATTCGATGGCCATCCAAACGAGGGTGGCGGTGCAGGCGGAGAGGTGGGTCACGACGAGGGTCATGGCGGCGGCGCCATCGGCGGCGAGACCGGAGCCGGCGTTGAAGCCGAACCAGCCGACCCAGAGCATGGCGGCGCCGGTGACGGTCATGGGAAGGTTGTGCGGGAGGATGGCTTGTTTGCCGTGGTCGCGGCGGGGGCCGACCATGAGGCAGGCGACCAAGGCGGCGACGCCGGCGGTGATGTGGACGACGATGCCGCCGGCGTGGTCGATGACTCCGGTGAGGCCAAAGAAGTTGCCTTTGTGCCAGACCATGTAGCAGACGGGGAGGTAGACGAGGATGCTCCAGAGGGTCATGAAGAGGAGGAGGGCGGTGAACTTCATGCGTTCCACCACGGCGCCGATGATGAGGCCTGGGGTGATGACAAAGAAGGTCATTTGGTAGGCGAAGTGGAGCAGTTCGGGGATGGTGGTGCCGGGGCGGACCGATGCCGGGGAGATGCCTTTGAGGAAGGGGTGGGCGAGGAGATTTCCGATGAATGAGGAGCCATCGCTGAAGGCGGCGGAATAGCCGAAGGCGAGCCAGACCAGGCTGAGCAGGGCGGTGAGGGCGAAGCACTGCATGAGCACGGAAAGGACATTGCGGGCGCGGACGAGCCCGGCATAGAAGAGGGCCAGGCCGGGAATCATCATGAAGAGGACCAGGGCGGTGGAGGTGAGGATCCAGGCGGTGTTTCCGGAGTCGATGGCGGCTGGCGGGGGCAGGGGAAGGGCGTCCTGGGCGCGCAGGAGGGGAGCGGCGGCGAGCGACAAAAATCCTAGCGAGATGCGAGAGCGGAGGCGGGATGGGGAAGGGCGCAAGGGCATGGGGAGGGAGGTTGGGGCGGGAAAACGGTCGACCTTATAGGGAGGGATGGGGCGGGATGGCCAGCGCAAAGGAAGGGGGTTTGGCGGAAAGGTGGGGGGCCGGGAAAGGCGACTAACTGATTTTCGGGATTATCTTGCGCGGGGCGGGCGCGGTCGGTATAGGGGAGGGCGGTTGAGGAGTGCCTGGGGCGCGCTTGACGAGCATTGAGCTGTTTTGGCTTGGTGAAAAAGAACTGGGCTAACTTATGAAATACTATCTGTGCATCCTGCTGGCGGTGTTGGCTTCGCGCGCGAGCTTGCGGGCGCAACTGCAGATATCGGAGTTTCTCGCAAATAGTGTTTCGGGGCTGCGGGATGAGGTGAATGAGCACGCGGACTGGATAGAAATTGAAAATACGACGGGAGGGGTGGTGTCGCTGAGTGGGTGGTATGTGACGGATGATGCGGAGCGGCTGCGCAAGTGGCCCTTTCCGGGGTGGAGTCTAGCTGGGGGCAAGCGCTTGGTGGTATTTGCCTCGAACCGGGATCGGCGACCGGTGCAGGCGGTGGCGGGGGAGGACAACAAGGGGACGGCGGCGCAGCCTCGCTTGGCGACGAACTTTAAGATTTCGTCGAATGAGGGGAGGTATCTGGCGCTGACGAGGGAAGGGGCTGGGGGCGTGGTGGAGGTGGTGTCGCGCTTTGCCAACTACCGCAAGCAAGTTCCGGATGTCAGCTATGGGCGAGTCCTTGCTAACAACTCATTACTGGGGCCGGCGCGGCCGGGGGTGAAGGCGCTGGTGCCGGCGGTGGGGAATGGGGGGGATGGGCTGGGATGGGCGTGGCGGGGAGGGGCGGAGCCGTTTGATGATAGCAGTTGGCTGAGCCAGAACCAGGGGGTTGGGGTGGCGGGGAATGCGGTGCCGCTGCAGGCGGCGCATCTGAAATTGCGGCTCAATGCGGCGAGCCAGGCGGAGCTGGCGGTGGACAGCTCGGGGGCGGGGCACCTTGGTGTCAACACCGGGGAGACCACGGTCTTCCAAGCGAGTGCGGTGGATGGGGCGGCGGATCCCTTTTTGCGGCGAGGGACGATGCGCTTTGTGGCGGCGGCGGGAGCGGCTAGTAGTTCGCAGGTGGTGGTGGCGGCCTCGCCTGCTTTGGATGCGGTTTCGGGGACGATCCTCTTTTGGATGAAGGCGGAAGCGACGGCCGTGGCCATGGGTGGGTCGGAGGGGGCGATGTTGTGGGACCGGCGGGCTGGGGAGGGAACGGTGCTGGTGTTGACGGCGGCGGCCCAGGCACAGCCGGGTCGGCTGATGAGTCAGCCGGCGGGGAGCGAGGCGTTGTATTCGACGGCGCGGGTGGATGACAATCGATGGCACCAGGTGGCCTTTGTCTATGATCAGGCGGCTGGGGGGACGGATACGTTTTATGTGGATGGGGTGGCGAGTGGGTCGGTGAAGCATGCGGGCGCTTGGCGCTGGCCGGTGGGGCAGCCGATTGAGCTGGGGCGTTCGCACGATAGCTACTGGCAAAAATACCAGGGGATGCTAGACGAGGTGCGCTTTTACGATGTGGCGCTGAGCGCGGCGGAAGTGGCGAAGCTGTATCGCGGGGCGGACGAGGCGGTAGAGAAGGAGGATGTGGGCCTTGATTTGGCGGGGGCGCTGGAGGGGAAGGCGGGGGTTTATTTGCGTTATCCCTTTGTGGTGGCGGACCGGAGTGCGGTGCAGAGCTTGCGCGGCACGGTGCGGATTCGGGGTGGGTTTGTCGCCTATTTGAATGGGGTGCAGGTGGCCTCGTTTCAGGCCCCGGAGGCTCCGGCGTGGAACAGCAGCGCCACGGCGGGCTCGCATCCGGGGCGGGCCCTGGGGTTTGCCCTGCCGGAAGCGGCCTTGGTGACGGGGACGAATGTTTTGGCGATCCACGCCATGAAAGCTGCGGACAACGACGCCGATTTTTTGGCGTTAGTTACTTTGGATAGTGTTTCGGGCGATCCGGAGGGGAGTTATTTAGTGACGAATACGCCGGGGGCGGCCAATGGGGCGGTTCGCCCGACGGTGGGGCCCTTTGTGACCGAGGTGGTCTACAATGACGGCCTGGCCTTGCCGCCGCAACCGGTGGGCGGGGCGGGCAGTGCCGACCTCAAGGTGAGCGCCAAGATTGCGACGACGCTGCGTCCGCTGGCGGAGGTCAGTCCGGTGAAGCTGGCCTGGCGCATCATGTATGAGCCGGAGACTTTGATGGATATGGCGTTGGGGGCGGATGGGAGGTATGTGGGGATGATTCCGACGAGTCGGCTGGCGGCGGGGCAGATGTTGCGGTGGCGGGTCGTGGCCACGGATGGTGCGGGGGTGGTGGGCACGGCACCGCCCTATTTGAACACGACCAAGTGGGATCAATACTATGGCACCGTAGCCTTGGACAACACGGCGACGCAACTTCCCGTCTACCAGGTGTTTGTTTCTGGCACCTACGCCTATAACAACACGAAAAACATTGATCAGGACGTCGGGGGGAGGGCTTCCTTTTTTTACGATGGGGAATTATACGACAATGTTTTCATAAGGATCAAAGGGGATACCACGCGGAACCTGTTGAAGCGGTCGCACCGGGTGGATTTCAATCCGGACCACCAATTTCGCTGGGCGGCGGGGCGGAGTCGGATGCGGGAACTGGCCTTGAATGCGGAGTATGTGGATCCGGCTGGCACGCGCCAGATGCTAACGATGTGGCTGCACCGGGCCAGCGGCACGGGTGGGCCGGAGCATTTTCCGGTGCACTGCCGGATCAACGGGAGCTTTTGGCAGCTGGCGTTTCATACCGAGACGCAGGACTTTGAATTGCTCGACAACATGGGGCTGGACCCCAATGGGGCGATGTATGCCAGTGTGGGCGAGATGAGCGGGGCGGGAGGAGAAAAGCAGACCCGGGTGGGGGAAAGCACCGCCGACATGGCCTCGTTTGTGTCGGCGATCAGCACAGCGAACGCGACCACGCGAAAGAACAACGTGTTCGACCAAATCGACATCCCGGCGGTGGTCAATTATTTGGCGGTGGCCCGGATCACCCAGGAGGGCGACGATGTTTGGGCGAACATGGTGATTCACCGCGACAGCGATAACACGGGGGAGTGGCGCATCATTCCGTTCGATGCCAACTTGTCGTGGGGGCAGCTTTATTACGATGATTATCCGGCAGGCAACGCGGTGATCCATGCGAATAAAGACCGGGGCAAGAGCCATCCGCTCTATGGCAATCAATCTTGCTATACACTGGACTACGCGGGGTTGCGGTATAACCGCTTTTACAACGCGATCATTTCGGTGCCAGAGACGCGGGCCATGCTGCTGCGGCGGATGCGGTCCATCATGGATCGCTATTTACAGGCACCGGGGACGGACCATCCGCTGTTGGAGTCGATGATTGATGCCCATGTGGCGCGGATTGGTCCGGAAGTTTTGTTGGATCGGGCGCGCTGGGGGCGGCCGTCGAATGGCGGTCCCTATGGGTTTGGGAACCAGGCGTTCAGCGAGGCGATCACGCAGATGAAGACCTTGTTTTTGGTACCCCGGCGGGTGCATCTTTTTACGACGCATACGTCTGCGGTCAATGTGGGGATTTCTAACTTGAATAGTGCGGGCATACCGGCGACGCCGCAGCCTGCGGGGGTGCCGATTGCGCTCAGTGGTTGCGAAGCCTGGCCGGCGGGGTCGACGAGCCAGGACGAGGAATATGTGCAATTGAGCAATAGCAATGCGTTTGCGGCGGACCTGAGTGGATGGAGCCTGAGCGGCGGGGTGGAGTTCACGTTTAAGGGGGGGACGGTGATTCCGGCGGGCGCCTCGCTTTATGTTTCGCCGCGGCAGGCGGCCTTCCGGGCCCGCGCGGTGAGTCCGAAGCGGGGGGAGGGCAAGTTTGTGGTGGGGCCCTATCAGGGGCATCTTTCCTCGAGGGGGGAAGTGGTGGAATTGCGGGATGAAACCAATCGCTTGATCAGCACTCTAACGGTGTCTGCCAATCCGACCCTGGCGCAGCAGTTTCTGCGGATTACGGAATTGAACTATCATCCGCTGGATCCGAGCGCGGCGGAAGTGCAGGCGATCAGCAGCGCGGTGGTGGAGGATTTTCAATACCTGGAGTTGTTGAACACGGGCACGGCGCCGCTTGATTTGTCGGGGGTGCGCTTCACCGAAGGGGTGGCCTACACCTTTCCGGCGGGGAGCCGGCTGGAGGGCGGGGCGCGGGTGGTGGTGGTGGCCAATCAGGCGGCGTTTCAACTCCGCTACGGCATGGGGGCGAGCACGGTCGGGCCGTTTTTAGGAAGTTTGGATAAGGGTGGAGAGTCGATTCAATTGGTGGATGGATCTGGCGAGGTTGTCTTAGATTTTAGTTATAGCGACCAGTGGTATCGGCCCAGCGATGGCGCGGGCCGGACCTTGGTGGCGCGGGAGGCGCATCCTTCTTATAGCGGCTATGGTACGCCGGGGCACTGGGCGCTGAGTGGGTCAGCGATGGGCACGCCGGGAGCGGCGGATGTTGATTTTGCGAGCACCTTTGCGGGGTGGCGCTGGGCCTATTTTGTGGAATCGGAAATCACCTTGCCGGGCGGAGCGGAGCAGGTTGCCTTGGTGGGAGCGGAGGCGGATGCCGATGGAGATGGCGTGACTAACTTTGGCGAATATGCTTTTGGCAGCCATCCGCGAGTGGCGGGGGCGGCGGGGTTGGTGGAAGGGGGGGTGGCGACGGAGGGAGTGGAGCGCTATGCTAGCGCTAGCTTCCTGCGGCCGCGCCTGCCCTTGGAGCTGCATTACGAGGTACAGTTTTCGGGAGATCTGGCGTCGTGGGAGCGGGGAAGCGTGGAGCTTTCCCGGGCGGCGGTTCCGGGCACGGACTTGGAACGGGTGACTTTCCGGGACGCCGTGCCGCTGCGCCAGGGGCGGCGCTATGCGCGGGTTTTGGCCTGGCAGGGGAAGTGAGCCCGGTCGGTTGGTAAGATGCTTCGCTGCCTCGCGGCGGGCGCGGCGGTGGATGTGGGCTTCTGATGGGGCAGAACATTGAGGAGTGGCGCAGGATTTCATTCAGAGGGCGTACCTCCCGTTTGGCTAAAAACCCGTTCAGCTCCGCCGACAGGAAATCCAGTTTCCCGGATTCGGCATCGCGGCTCATCTGTTCGTCCCAGCGCTGATGGCGAAGATCGTCGAACCAA
>CALQKQ020000032.1 GCA_943331195.2 Akkermansia muciniphila
CGGGGGGGTCTTGAGGGCGGGGCGCGGGGGCGGGCGGAGCTGAAAAATACAGGAACTCTGGGGAAAAGCGCACAAGAAGTGGGTCGACGGGTCCGTTTAAAAGGGTAGGTCTTAGGCCTCTGCCGACTTTTCTTTTTATGAATACTACTGCGCCCTCTTCCGCCCGCCGCGATCTACTTAAAGCTGGGGCCGCTGGCCTAGCGGCTTCGGTGGCTTTTCCCAGCATTACTTTTGGGGGCGAGGACACGCGCCGCTTGAAAATTGGATTGATTGGCTGCGGGGGCCGGGGGACGGGGGCGGCGCAAGACGCCATGAATGCGGACAGCAACATTGAGTTGCACGCGGTGGCGGATGTTTTTGCGGAGTCCGCGGCGACGAGTTTGCGCAGCCTGAAGGAGCAGTTTCGCGATCGGGTGACGGTGGATGAGAGCCGCACCTTTGTGGGGATGGACGCCTATCAGAAGGTGTTGGCGAGCGGGGTGGATGTGGTATTGTTGGCGACGCCTCCGGGGTTTCGGCCGATGCACTTTGAGGCGGCGGTGGCGGCGGGTAAGCATATTTTCTGCGAGAAGCCGATGGGCGTGGACATTCCTGGGGCGCGGCGGATCATGGCGGCGGCGGAGAAGGCCAAGGCGAATGGGCAAGCCGTGGTGGGCGGTTTTTGCTGGAGGCGGAGTGCCTCTCGGCGGGCGGCCTTTGAGCAGATTGCCCAGGGGGCGATTGGGGACATCACGAGCTATTACGCCACGTATTATACGGGGCCGGTGAAGCCGATGCAGCCGGCTTCGGCGCGCAAGGCGGAGTGGAGCGATGTGGAGTGGCAGCTGCGCAACTGGATGAATTTTTCCTGGCTGAGCGGGGACAGCTTTGTGGAGCAGGCGGTGCACAGCGTGGACAAGGTGGGCTGGGCCTTCCAGGACAAGGATCCGATCAGCTGCATCGCGACGGGCGGGCGGCAAAATCCGGCGGAGGGCGGCAACATCTACGACCACTTCAGCGCGATTTACGAATTCCCGGACAATATTTTTGCGCATGTGGCGAGCCGCCAGCAGACCAATTGCGACGGGGAGAATGCCGACTACATCCGCGGCACCAAGGGAGTTTGCATCATCGGCAAGGGCTCGGCTCCGTTTATCAAGGGCGAGACCAATTGGCGCTACCGGGAGGAAGACAACCAGATGTACACTCAGGAACACGTCGAGTTGTTCCAGTCGATTCGGGCAGGCAAGCCGGTCAACGATGGTTCCTTCATGTGCCACAGCACCATGTTGGGGATCATGGGGCGGATGGCGGCCTACACGGGGAAACGGGTGACTTGGGAGCAGGTAATGAACAGCAAGGATGACCTGGCTCCGGAGGACGATTTGAAATGGGATTCCTCTTTTACGCCGACTCCGATGCCTCGGCCTGGGGTGACTCCGGTGGTTTGAGGAAGGGGTTGGGAGCGGCCTCCTCAGGGAAATTCCTTGCGGGGGCCGCTTTTTTTTGACTAGAGCGGGCTGGGGAGCGCGTCCTGGGAGGAACCCGGAAAAACCATTGCGGGCATTGCCCGGAGTCTGTTAATCCTTTTTCTTATGCCCGACCAGCCGCCCGACCCGTCGTCCGAACCCTGTGATTTCATGCACAGCGAGGCCTTCCTCCACGGCTTGATGCGGCGGCAGCTGCGCCTTTCGCTGGGGTGTGCCTCGGCGTTTTTGCTGGTGTTGGTGGGATTGCCCCTGGCGAATTATGCGGCACCGGAATTCATGAGTCAGCCGGTGGGGGGCTTCACCCTGACGTGGTTGGTGCTGGGGGTGTTGGTCTTTCCGTTTGTGTGGATCATTGCGCGGGTGTTCATCACGCGGTCGATGGCGCTGGAGGAAGCCGAGGTCGAGCTGGCGGCGGCGGGCAAGGAGCGGGGCCAAGGCTGAATTTAACTTTACCTTTTTTGCAGTATGCCCCTATCTTCTTTTGATCCTTGGATTCTGGCCTTTTCGGCCATCACGGTGGCGGTGACCCTGTGGATGGGTTTTCGGTCGGCGAAGAGCTCGAAGTCGGCCTCGGATTTTTTTGTGGCGGGGCGCTCGGTGTCGGTGGGGTGGAATGCGTCGGCGATTTCTGGGGAGTATTTGAGTGCGGCGAGTTTCATGGGGGTGGCGGGCATGGTGATGCTCTCGGGGTATGATGCGCTGTGGTATCCGGTGTGCTATGCGTGCGGCTATCTTTTTTTGTTGTTGTTCATTGCGGGGCCGCTGCGCCGTTTTGGGGCCTATACCATTCCTGATTTTGCGGAGGGTCGCTATGATTCTCCGGTGTTTCGCAAGATCGCGGTGTGCTTTGTGCTGTTTATTGGGTTCTTTTATACCATGCCGCAGATGAAGGGGGCGGGCACGACGTTGGCGTATATTTTCCCGGGACTGCCCTATTGGGTGGGGGTGTTAGTGGTGGGGTTGGTGATCACCTTGAATGTGGCCCTGGGGGGCATGAAGGGCATCACGCTGGTGCAGGCGGTGCAGTATTGGATCAAGATGTTTGCGATTTCGGTGCCGGTTTTTGTGCTGCTCTCGGTGTATGGCGGCTATGGGAAGCAACTGGGGCTGAACCAGGGGGCGGTGTCGGCGGCGCCGGTGGCCTTGGTGGAGCGGGTGGCGTTGCCGGAGAAGGCCCCGCGGGATGGGGTGTGGTTGGCGCCGTTTGGGCCGCTGACGACGAAGGCGGTGAAGGCGGCGGCGGAGGCGCTGCCTGCGGGGGAGCGGGCTTCCTATTTGGCGGAGCACCAGAAGCCCTATTCGCTGCTCTATACCTTTTCGCTGATCGTGGCCTTGGTTTGCGGGACGGCGGGGCTGCCGCACATTTTGGTGCGTTTTTACACCAATCCGGATGGGGTGGCGGCGAAGAAGACCACTATGTGGGTGATGATTTTGATAGGAGTTTTCTATGTTTTCCCGCCGATTTTCGGGGTGTTGGGGCGCAATTTTTTGCCGGAGTTGTATGCGGCGACGGGATCGAAGGGTCCGGACAAGGTGGTGTTGGAACTGCCCACCTTGATTCGGGCGAAGTATGGGGTGCTGGGATCGATCCTTAGTGGCATCACCTGTGCGGGGGCCTTTGCGGCCTTTATGAGCACTTTTTCTGGTTTATTGGTTTCGATGACGGGCGCGCTGGCGCACGATGTGTATGGGCGGATGCTGCGGCCGCAAGCGAGCGCGGCGGAGCGCATGCGGATGTTTAAATGGTGTGCGGTTTTGGTGGGTGGGGTGGCGGTGCTGCTGGGTTCTCAGGTGGAGCAATTGGACATCAACTTCATGGTTGGGCAGGCGTTTGCGATTGCGGCGGCCAGTTATTTTCCGCTGCTTTTCATGAGTGTTTGGTGGCGCGGCATGACCATGGCGGGGGCCGCGACGGGCATGTTGAGCGGAGGCATCCTAGCGCTGTGCTGTGTGACGCTGACGAGCATTAGCGATATTTTGGCGAAGACGGGCAAGGCGGCGGCGACGGCCTCGGGGGGCAATTGGCAGCCTGATGCCTTGAATCAATTTTGGATCAGCCATCCGCTGCTGCGCATTTTGGCGGAGCAGCCGGCGCTGTGGGCGGTGCCTTTGGCGATTGGCTTGATGGTGGTGGTATCCAAGGCCACCCGGGCGAGCATTCCGGGGGACATCCGCATGAAGATGTTGGTGCTGCATGCTCCGGAAAAATTAGGGCTGAAACAGGAATACATTCAGGAGCAGCAGGGGGCGGGGCACTGAGGTGGGGGTTCGTTTTTGTGATGGACTGGCGTGGGGGGGAGGGCCATCTGGGCTTGCGCTGGGGGGTTCTGTCTCCTAGGTGGGTTCATGAGAACTCCTGAGCAATGCCTGCTTTACGGCATTCTTGACACGGGCTACTGCGCGCCGGAGCGGCTGGGTGCGATGTTAGAGCAGATGATCGCTGGCGGGGTGGAAATGGTGCAGTTGCGGGCCAAGGGGATGGCGGGGGATCGGGTGGCGGAGTTGGCTCGGGACTTGCATCCGCTATCGCGGGCGGCGGCGGTGCCCTTGATTTTGAACGATCATCCGGAGCTGGTGGGGGAGACGGGGGTGGAAGGGGCGCGGGTTGGGGTGGAAGACATGACGGTGGGGGAGGCGGGGCGGCTGGCGGGGAGGGGGTGTTGGAGTGGGAAGAGTTCGCACAGCGTGGCCCAGGCCATCGAGGGCTGGGGTCAGGGGGCGGATTACCTTGGGTTTGGACCGCTTTTTGCGACCCTTACCAAGCCGGATTACGTTCCGATTGGCACTGCGGCCATTCACCAAGTGCATGCTGAGGTGGGGCTGCCGATTTTTTGCATTGGGGGGATCAAGCTAGAAAATCTGGGGGCGGTGCGGGCGGCGGGAGCGCGGCGGGTGGTGATTGTGAGGGGGATTTTGCAGGCTGGGGATGTGGCGGGCTATGTGCGCCAGTGCGCGGAGGGCTTGCGGGGGGCGGTCATTTAGGGTTGAAGGGAGAGGGCGGGCACGGTAAGGCAAGGCTGGCCTTTGGGTCCTTTTTTCTGAAACTCTCCTCACCATGTCCATTCTCATTGCTGGCACCGTTGCGCTCGACTCCATTCACACATCCTCCGCGATTCATCACGAGTTGCTTGGGGGGAGTGCCTCTTATGCGGCTTTGGCGGCGGCGCTGAATACGCCGGTGCAGCTTTGCGCCATTGTGGGCTCTGATTTTCCGGTGGCGCACCGGGCGCTGCTGACGGGGCACGGGATTGACTTGGACAATGTGGAAGCGGTGGACGGGGGCAAGACCTTTCGCTGGACCGGGCGCTATCATGACGACATGAATCACCGGGAGACCTTGGATGTTTCGATTGATGTGCTAGAGCACTTTAAGCCGCAGCTCAATGCGGCGGCGGCGGGGGTCAAGGTGTTGTTGTTGGCGAACATGAGTCCGGATAACCAGATTGATGTGCTGCAGCAGTGCTTGGGTCGGCCGTTTGTGATTGCGGACAGCATGGATCTTTGGATCAACATCGCTCGCCCGCGGCTGCAGGAGTTGCTGGGGATGGTGGATTTGTTTGTGATCAATGAGGACGAGGCCAAGCTTTTTGTGGATACGAGCAATTTGATCATCGCTGGGCAGCAACTGCGCGCGCTGGGGCCGAAGTATGTGGTGATTAAGAAAGGGGAGCATGGGGCGCTGTTGTTTGGGCCGGACCAGCTTTTCATGACGTGTGCGTATCCGCTGCGCAAGGTGTCGGATCCCACGGGGGCGGGCGATACCTTTGCCGGGGGCATGGCGGGCCATCTTGCTTCTTTGAGTAAGGAGGCGTTTACGTTTGCGGATTTGTCGGCGGCGGTGGTTTACGGCAGCGTCTTAGCTTCCTTCACGTGTGAGGAGTTTGGGGTGAAGCGCTTGGCGGCATTGACCAGCGATGAGGCGGCGGCGCGCTTGGCGGAATTCCGCGCCTGCACCACGATTGCCTAGAACACGGTGAGCAGGAGCGTCCGCCGGGCAGCTTTTTCCTAGTAGATAATCTGCTAGGAAAAAGGGTGTGGCGTTGCGCTATCCTGCGGCTGCTTGCTACCTGCTGTTGCTTTTTGTCCTATGGCCCGCGCCTCCTCGGTTCCGCCTCCGCCGCCTGTGCCTTTTTGGCAATTGTCGGCTTTTCGTTGGGGGGTGCTGGCCCTGGGGGGGCTGCTTTTGCTGATAGGGGTGTTGGGGCTGGAGAAGTTGAATCGGTCCTATCAACTGGAGCGCCGCCTGGAGGAAGATGCGCGGTTGGGGCCGATGGCGCGGCAGTTGAAGTGGCAGATCCAGGAGGCGGGGCGCAGTGGGATTTTGCGGGATCCAGTCAAGGCGGCGCAGGGCCAGGTGCCGCAGGCGCTTTGGCTGGGGCGCATTGCGGAGGTGGTGGAGAACGAATCGCGGGATACCAGCTTGCTGGTATTGGCGGAGGCGCATCTTTTGGCGGGGAGTGCGGGGAGCCACGACCGGGCGGGGCAGGTGCGGATTGGCTGCCGCCGCCATGGGTTTGGGGAGGGTCGGCCCCGGCCGGGGGAGACGTGGTTGATTTCGGTGTGGCGGGATGGAGCGGGCAATGCGATTCACTCCGCCGCGCGCTACGGGGTGGCGCGGTGAGCGATGGCGCGGCGCTAAGATGGCGCTAGGGCCGCTATTAGAAGGCGCTAGTTAGGGCGCTGGTTAGGGCGCTGGTGAAGGGCGGAGTGGGATTACAATCCGCGGCGCATTGCGGTGGCGAGGCCGTCGATTTTGAGGCGGATGGATTCTTCCTCTTTGATTTTTCCGTCGATGCTGCGGCAGGCGTGCATGATGGTGCCGTGATCGCGGCCGCCGAAGGCGTTGCCGATTTCTTGGTAGGAGGAGCCGGTGAGTTCGCGGGCGAGATACATGGCGACTTGGCGGGCGAAGGCGATGTTAGCGGGGCGCTTGCGGCTGGTCATGTCGGCCAGGCGGATATCGTAGCTTTCGGCGATGGTGCGCTGAATTTTGTCGATGGTGATGGATTGGCGGGATTCCTCTTGGAGGAGGTCGCGGAGGAGGTCTTCGGTTTGGGAGAGGGAGATGGGGCCGTGGAGGGAGATCCAGGAGGCGACGCGGAAGAGGGCACCGTGGAGGCGGCGGACGTTGCTGCGGATGCGGGAGGCGAGGTAATTGATGACGGTGGGGGGGACGTCGACGCGGAGGGCGACGGCGCGGTTGCGGAGGATGGCGACGCGGGTTTCCTCGTCTGGAGGGGTGATTTCGGCCATCATGCCCCACTCGAAGCGGGAGGCGAGGCGGGCCTCCAGGTTGCGCATTTCTGAGGGGGGGCAGTCGCTGGAGAGGACGACTTGTTTATTGCCGTCGAAGAGGGCGTTGAAGGTGTGGAAGAATTCTTCTTGGGAGCGCTCTTTGCCGGCGAGGAATTGGACGTCGTCGATGAGGAGGACGTCGGCTTGGCGGAAGCGTTTGCGGAAGCGGGGCAGGGAGTGTTCTTGGAGGGCGGCGATGAATTGGTTGGTGAATTCTTCGCTGGTGATGTAGAGGACGCGGGCTTTGGGGCGGGTTTCGCGGATGTGGGCGCCGATGGCGTGCATCAGGTGGGTTTTGCCGAGGCCGGTGCCTCCGTAGAAGAAGAGGGGATTGTAGGCGCGGGCGGGGCGCTGGGCCACGGCGCTAGCGGCGGCGTGGGCGAATTGGTTATTGGCGCCGACGACGTAGGTTTTGAAGGTGAGGCGCGGGCTGACCTGATCGTGGGCTTCGGTTTCGCCGTCGTGAAGCAGGGAGGGGTCGTCGTGCTGGGGGTCGGCGGGGTCGGCGGGGTCGAGGGGAGGAGCGAGGGAGGGGAGCGGGGAGAGCGGCGGGGGGCCGGGCAGGGGGGGCGGGAAGGAGGGAGAGGGTGCGGCGGCTTCGGCGATTGACCTGGGGGAGCGGGCGGTGGGTTTGCGCAGCTTGAGAGAGGCTGGGGCGGGAGCGGGGGTGGGGGCGGTGCTGGACTGGAATTCCAGGCTGGGGAGAATGCCGGTGATGACCTGAAGGGATTCCTTAAGCGGGGTCAGGTAGTTCATCTCGATCCAGAGCTGGTGGATGGAGTCGGGCACGACGATGAGGACGCGTTGGTCGTTGGCCTCGGCGAGGGAAATGGAGGAGAACCAGCGGTCGAAGGCGTCTGGGGAGATGCGGGTTTTCAGGTTGTCGGCGACATGGGCCCAGAGGGTGGCGAGAGGATTCACATCGGGCATGGCGGACGGGGGCGACGAGAGGGTGGGGGCGGGCGAGTCGGAGGGCAGCATCCGGGAATCAGGTGGTGGGGGAGGCGGATGGCGAGAGGGGGGCGAGGCGGCGGGGAGTCCGGTGGGCAGGGGGGCGCGGGGCGGGAGAGGGGGGGAGGGAGCGGTGGGGAGAAGGCATTTTGGGTTGGATGGCGGAGGCGGGGGGGAGTCTCCTAACGAGGAAATGGGATGGCGGCTGAGGGTAGCCAAACCCGGTCCAGGGACAAGGAGTTTTTGAAAAAGGGGGTGAACTTTTTAAAAAAATAGCGATTGTAAGAGGGAAAGTTGCGTGGATTCGCGGGTTTGCGAAAGCGGGTGGGGGGCTGGCCGGAAAACTGCGGGATATTGGTTGTGGAGGGGCGAGTTGGGCGGATAATCTGGCTTTTTTCCCAGTTCCACCATGAGCAAAGTACCTGAATCCCACCTGGTCGAAGACCGCGTCTTCCCGCCGAGTCCTGAGTTTTCCCAAGCCGCCCGGGTGCGGAGTTTGGCGGAGTATCAAGAGCGCTACGCGGAGAGCATCCGCGACCCGCAGGCGTTTTGGGCGGGGGAGGCGCTGGAGTTGGCGTGGCAGAAGCCGTGGGAGAGCGTGTTGGAGTGGAAGCCACCGTTTGCGAAGTGGTTTAGTGGGGGCAAGCTGAATGTGGCGGAGAACTGTGTGGACCGGCACGCGGGGAATCCTTCGCGCAAGAATAAGGCGGCGATCATTTGGGAGGGCGAGCCCGGGGAGCGGCGCACCTTGACGTATCAGCAGTTGCAGCGGGAGGTGAGCCGCTTTGCCAATGTTCTCAAGGCCCATGGGGTGAAGTCCAAGGACCGGGTGATGATTTATTTGCCGATGGTGCCGGAGGCGGCGATTGCGATGTTGGCCTGCGCGCGGATCGGGGCGGTGCACAGCGTGATTTTCGGGGGTTTTAGCAGCGAGAGCATTAAGGATCGCACGGAGGACTGCGAGGCCAGCATGATCATTACGGCGGACGGGGGCTACCGGCGGGGCAAGGTGGTGCCGCTGAAGGACAATGTGGATGCGGCGCTGGCTAGTGGGGCGCCGTCGGTGAAGAAGGTCATCGTGTTGCGGCGCACCAATAGCACGGTGCACATGCAGCACGGGCGGGATTTGTTTTGGCACGAGGAGGTGGAGAAGGTCAGTGCACAATGCCCGGCCAAGGGTTTCGATAGCGAGCACCCGCTCTTTTTGTTGTACACGAGCGGCTCCACGGGCAAGCCCAAGGGCATCCTGCACACTTCGGGCGGTTATTTGACGGGGACCTATGCGACCTCGAAGTATGTCTTCGATTTGCGCGAGGACGATGTCTATTGGTGCACGGCGGACGTGGGCTGGATCACGGGGCACAGCTATATTGTCTATGGTCCTTTGGCCAATGGGGCTACCTTGTTGATGTATGAGGGGGCCCCGGACTGGCCGGAGAAGGATCGTTTTTGGAAGATCATTGAGGAGTATTCCGTGACCATTCTGTACACGGCTCCCACGGCGATTCGGGCCTTTATCAAATGGGGCGATGCCTATGTGAAGCCGCACGACCTGACTTCGCTGCGTTTGCTAGGCAGTGTGGGCGAGCCGATCAACCCCGAGGCCTGGATGTGGTATCACAAGGTCATTGGCGGCGGGCGCTGTCCGATTGTGGACACCTGGTGGCAGACGGAAACGGGGGCCATCATGATCACTCCGCTGCCCGGGGCCATTGCGACGAAACCTGGGACGGCGACGCTGCCGTTTTTTGGGATCGATGCGGCGGTTTTAGATGAAACGGGCCAGGAGTGCGGACCGAACGAAAGCGGTAAGCTGGTGATTCGGCAGCCGTGGCCGTCGATGTTGCGCACGATTCATGGCGACAAGCAGCGCTATAAGGACACTTACTGGAGCGAATACCCCGGGGGAATTTATCTCGCGGGGGACGGGGCGCGGCGGGATGAGGCCGGCAATTTCTTTATTGTGGGGAGGTTGGATGACGTGCTGAATGTTTCGGGGCACCGGCTGGGCACGGCGGAGGTGGAAGGTGCCTTGGTGTCGCATGCGGCGGTGGCGGAGGCGGCAGTGGTGGGTCGCCCTGACGAAATCAAGGGGCAGGCAGTGGTGGCATTTGTCACCTTAAAGGGGGGCGTGGAGCCCTCCGAGGCGCTCAACAAGGAATTGAAGCTGCATGTGGGCAAGGTGATTGGGGCGATCGCGCGGCCGGACGACATTCGCTTTACGGCTTTGTTGCCGAAGACGCGCAGCGGCAAGATCATGCGGCGCCTGCTCAAGGAGATTTGTGCGGGCGGCCAGGTGAAAGGCGACACGACGACGCTGGAGGATTTCAGCGTGGTCGCTAGCTTGCAAGCTCCTAGCCAAGAGGAGGGCTGAGGCTGGCGGTTTTGGCTCAGTCCCCCGCGCGGGGGCTGAGCTGGGGGGCGGGTTTGGCTAGTGGAGGAGGCTGCGCAGGTCGTCGTCGGTGAGTCCCTCCATGAGGGGGGCCTCGTCGTCGAGGGCGGCGTCCATGAGGCCGCGCTTTTTGTCTTGGAGGCGGAGGATTTTTTCTTCGATGGTGCCGGTGGCGATGAGTTTATAGACGGTGACGGGGCGGTCTTGGCCGATGCGGTGGGCGCGGTCGGTGGCTTGGGCTTCCACGGCGGGGTTCCACCAGGGATCGAAGTGAATCACGGTGTCGGCTTTGGTAAGGTTCAATCCATAGCCGCCCGCTTTGAGGCTGATGAGGAAGACGCGTTTGGCGGGGTCGTTTTGGAAGGCGTCGACTTGGGCGGCGCGGTCGCGGGTTTGGCCATCGAGGAGGCAGTAGTCGAGGTCGCTGGCGCGGACGGTTTCTTCAATCAGGCGGAGCATGGAGGCGAAGGCGCTGAAGATGATGACGGAGTGGCCGCCGTCGCGGATTTCCTCTAGGAGTTCGGCTAGGGCTTCGATTTTTCCTGACAATTCGGTGGCGGGTTGTTTGGGAAGATCGAGGGGGAGGAGGCGCGGGTCGCAGCAGGTCTGGCGGAGGCGGAGGAGAGTGGTGAGGAGGTGCATGCGGGCCTGGCCGACTTGTTTGGCATTCTCGGCGTCGAGGACTTTGGCGGCGCCTTCGCGCATCAGGCTAGCGTAAAGGTCTTGTTGGGTGGGGCTGAGGGTGCAGGGCTGGATTTTTTCGATTTTGGAGGGCAGGTCGCGGGCGACTTCTTGTTTGAGGCGGCGCAAAATCCAGGGGGCGAGGCGGCGGCGCAGGCGGGCCATCAAGGCGGGTTGGCCTCCGGCGGCGAGGGGGGTTTGGTAGCGTTCGGCGAATTCGCGGCGGGGGCCGAGGTAGCCGGGGACGGCGAATTCCATGAGGGACCAGAGGTCGCGGATGCCGTTTTCGATGGGGGTGCCGGTGAGGGCGAAGCGGGCGCGCGCTGATAGGGCGCGGGCGGCCTGGGCGGCTAGGGTGTCGGGATTGCGAATGAAGCCGGCTTCGTCGAGGATGACGGCACCCCACTCGATGGTTTGGTGATGGGCGAGATCGCGGGCGAGTAACTGATAGCTGGTGATGACGAGGTGGGCTTGATCTAAGTCTTTGAACTGATTTTTGCGGCGGGGCCCCTCGAGGACGACGCAGCGGAGGTCGGGGGTGAAGCGGGCGGCTTCGGCCTGCCAATTGGCGGTGAGGGATTTGGGGCAGACCACGAGGGCGGGGCGGTCGGGCCACTGGCGGCGCAGCGCGGCCAGCAGGCTGAGGCTTTGCAGGGTTTTGCCCAGGCCCATTTCATCTGCTAGGATACCGCCGTGGCCGGAGGCGGCGTGGTCGAGGAGCCACTGGACTCCGGTTTTTTGGTAGTCGCGCAGGATGGCGAGGAGTTCTGGGGGGACGCTGGATTCCAAGGGCCACTGGGGGGCCTGAGGGGATTCGCCGAGGGGGCTGCCGAAGGTGTTTTCGAGGTAGCCCAGCTGGGAGCGCCGCACCCGGAAGGCTCCGCCGGACTGCTCGGGGGAGACGTCGCGCAGGACTTCGTTGAGGTCCAGGGCATCCGCTAGGGAGACGACGGCGATGCGGCCGTTGGGGAGCTTTTGGTGGCCGCGGCCGGTGGCGAGGAGGCGGGCGATTTCGATGCGGTCGAGGCTAGTGCCGCGGGCGGAGGCGAAGCCGAAATCGAAGGCGAGCCAATCGCTGCCGCTGCCGGCGGGTTTCCACTGGGGAGCGAGGCGTTCGACTTTGGCGGTGGCGGCGGCGAAACGGGTTCCGAGGGTGACGTCCCAGAGGGCTTGGAGGCGTTCGAGCTCGCCGGCGAAGAATTGGAGGATGGCATTTTCGCCGGAGAGGGTCCAGTCGGCGGCGGGGCTGGATCCGGGTTGGAAGCCGCAGGCGGCGAGGCGGCGGGCGGCGGCGGCTTCGGCGGGGAGGTTTCGGCTGCGGAAGGTTTGGGGATGGCCGGGGGTCTCGAGGGGGAAGCCAGGAACGTCGCTGATTTGGGGAGGGAAGGGGGTGGGGCCGTCGGCATAGCGGACGCGGAGGCGGGCGGCGAGTTTTTCCAGGGTGCCTTCTAGGGTGAGTTCGAAGCGGGGAGCATCGGGGAGGAGGCGGAAGGAGAGGGCGTCCGGGGAGGAATGCTCGGCGTCGATGTCAAAATGATTTTGCAGGGCGGCGAGGTGACTGGCGAGCCAGCGGCGCGGTTTGTCGAGAGGGCGCTGGGGAGGGAGGGTTTTGAGGAGTTCGAAAAAGGGATCGGGAACGGCGAGGCGGGTGAGGCGGCGGGCGGTGGGATCCCAGAGCCAGCCGATTTCCCGGGGGGAAGCTGGGAGAATCACCTGATCGGAGGACTGGGGAAGGCGGAGGGAAACCCGGACATTTCCCGGAGCTGAGGTCTGGGCGACTAGGGCGAGGCGAGCGGGTTCGGCGGGGAGGGTGAGGGGGAGTTTGCGGGAGCCCTCGAGGACGTAGAGCCGGGGATGTCCGGCGAGGGCGGCGAGGGCGGCGGCGATCTGCGGGGAGCCCGCCAGGGAGAGGTGGGGGGGAACGGTGGGCTGCTGGAGGCTGCCAAGCCAAAAGAGGAGGGGAAGGTCGGGGAGGGCGCTGGGCTGGTCGGCGGGTGGGGCGGGGTTGACGCTGAGGGCTAAGCGCTGGCGTTGCAGGGCGACGAGAAACTGGGGGGTGAGGACGAATTCGAGGGGCCCGGGAGCGATGGCGGGAGGCGCGGAAGGGCGGGTCGGCGCGGGGCTAGGGGAGCGGGAGTCGCTCGGGGAGGGCGTGGGGGAGCCGGGAGGGGAAGGGGGTTTTTCGTGGCGGTGGACCCAAGCGGTGCCGGCGGCCAAGGCGTGGGCGCAGAGGGTGCCGTGGCGGCGAGCTTGGAAGCAGGTGCAGAGGTTGTCCATGTCGCTGCGGCTGCGCAGCAGCAGGCCAGTGGAGAGGTCCTTGCCGAGGTCGCGCACGAGCCCAGTTAGGCGGGTGCCGTCAAAGGCGGCCTCGCGCACGGCCCCGGCAGCGTAGAGGGCCCGGGCGCGTTTCATTTCCTGCCAGCCGCCCATTTCCATGAGCCAGGCGTCGGTGATCTCCATGAGAAGGGCGGAAAGGGTAAGGTTAAGAGAGTGGCGGCCAACGAAAGGCGCGGGGAGGGCTTTCATGCTCTGTCCCTGGATTGATTGCAACCGCCCTGCCTGGGTGCATCGCGGAGGGGGCGGGCGATCGGTTGGGGTGCTAGGATGGATGGCGGCCCGATGCGGCGCTGGGAAATCGCGCGCTCGCGACCGATGCTTGACAGACCTACCAGATCACGTAAGATCACCTATCAACGTCGAACAACACCTATTTAGCATGGCAATGGCCCGCGTTTCGGTTGCGCAGCGCTAGAGAGGCGGTGCCTGCGGGGCGGGTATCCTCACTTAGAAAACAACCAGACATCCCGGCCGCGACCCCTTTGGCGCGTGCCCTCAAGATAGAAAGCCCGACGATGAAGACTCCCTTTTTTTTAGCGGTGGTAGGTAGCCTGCTGGCTTGTTTCGGGGGGGCGGCTGGCGCAGCTCGGGTGGAAGCGCTTGACGCCTACATGAGGCAGATCATAGCTGAGGAGCTGCCGAAACAGGGCAACTCTGCCGCATGGGATGGATGTGGCAACGGGGGGTATCTGGGGCGACAACTCGTGGATGTCACGGGTGATGGCCAAGCTGAGCTGCTATTGATCAGCACGCTTGCGGCGCATCCTAACTACGGAGAGTGGACGGTTTTTGACATCGCCCCTAGCGGAGACCTGCGGCCTTACGGGCGCTCGGTTTCGTTGATGGCGGGGGCGGTTTCCCTAGCCCGGGTTGACCAGGTGACCGAGCTGCGCTGCGAGTGGCCTCCTGACGTTGACTCGGATGAGGGAATGAAAAATCGCCTGCTTCCCGAAGGAACGGTCAGACATCGCTTGAGCAGATTCGTCTTTTCCTATCCGGACGTCTTTGAACAAGTCGATCAGGTGACGGATAGCGAAGCAGAAAAACTCCGAAGTCAGGTTGTTGAGGCGAATCCTCAACTTGAGTCCATCATGCTGGCGGACTATTTGATGGATGGGGATGCCACATGGAGCCCTGTCCCGGAATGGGTGTGCAACGCCGAGAATCACTTCTTTCGCCCGGAAGATGCTGAAAAAGGGAAATCCCGCGCCACTTTCACCGCACAACGGGCCTGGCAGCTTCTCCATAAGGATGCCAAGTCTAACGCGGGCACTGCGGCCACCCTTGGGGCCATCCCCTCAGCCGAGATGGCTTCACCATCGCCGCGCCTTGAACTTGCTCATGCCCCTGCTGTAGCCGGTGAGTCAGCTGTCTTTTCTGGGGCGTGGATCGGTGCCCTAGCAGCCCTGATCCTCATCGCGTGGGCCATGTTTAAGCGCCCCGCCTGAAGCTGATGCGGAATGGGAAGCGGCGCGCCGCTGGCCTGGAAAAGGGTTGGTTTGGAGAAGCTGTAACCCCAGGGATGCGGAGTCGTGCGAGAAGGCTGCGCCGCAAACCGATGGTGAATCTGACCCCAGGCGCGCCTTAGGATGGAAACGTGTGGATTATGTTTCGTGACTTTGGCCCGGGATTGAAACCCCGTTGCTGAAACGTTCGGCCAGTGCAAAGGCGAGGGGATGCATTCGCTTCTGAGAATCCTGCTGGCGCTTGGCTTGGCTGCTGCCGCGCAGGGGGGCGAGTCGACGGCGGGGTCGTA
>CALQKQ020000033.1 GCA_943331195.2 Akkermansia muciniphila
AGGGCACAGCAGTCCCGCACGAGTAAAAAACGGCGCATCATCCCCACCCCTCGCCTCTTCCAGGCCCACCCGCGACGTTTTGTTTCCCCTATTTTCACAGCCCCTCCCTCAGGGCTTGGCCCCCACACAAAAGAGCGCCGCGTTGGTGCGAATAAAAAGGCAACCGTGTGCTATAGCAATGCTAGAGCGGATGTCTTTTTGATTCGGATCGCCAAAGTCCGCTTGGTGCAGCACCTTGGCCTCGTCCCCCGCCGCCACCACCGTCACCCGACCCCGCTGATCCTGAAAATAGATCCGCCCGTCCGCCGCCGTCGGAGAAGATTCAATTTTGCTCCCCCCCTCCATCCGCGCTTCCCACAACAATTTCCCCGTCTTCGGCTCAACACAGCTCAGCGCCTTGCGGTCGCTATTCATCACATAAAAACGATTCCGGTAAAAAAGCGGCGTCGAGACATCCGATGACACATCGGGACTATTCACTTCCTCACTGCTGCTCCAAGCCAAATCCCCCTCTTTGAGCTTCCCGCTGCCGCCCGCTTTATAAGCATAGACCGGCGCCCGCTTCGGCGCGCATCCCAGGATAATCCCATCCCCCGCCACCGGTCCCGGCACCAGCCGCCAATGCGAGATTTTTTCCGGATTCCACGACGGGCTGCGCCACAGCTCCTGCCCAGTCGCCAGATCGTGCCCACTCAAGCAGTCCCCCCCAGCCACGAGCAACTCATCGCGCCCCTGCCAACGATAGGGCATCGGCGTCGCAAAAGACTCCAAAGCCTCTGCATTGGCATCGCTCGGCCGCAGCACCTTCCACTGCTCCTTCCCTGTCGCCGGATCCAACGATAACAGATAGGACTCATTCCCGCCCCCCGGCTTGCCCCGCAGCGCCCCGTTCCCCTCAAACGAGGCGTCCCGCTGCAACACCTGCAAATACAAATGCCCCCCGTGCAGCACCGGACTGCTCGAAAAGGTCCACAGAAACGCAAAGCTCCCGTAGTCCGCCTGAATCTGCCGACTCCACTGCCGCTTCCCCTCCATCGAGAAGGCCGCCATGTCCCCCGTGCCAAAGAAAAAAATCACCCGCTCCCCGTCCGTCACCGGCGACGACCCCGCATAGTTGCTCCGCTCGTCTTGGCGAAACCCCTTGCCGATCTCCGCCTGCCATTTGACCGCCCCCGTGTGCCGGTCTAGGCAAATCCCCAGCAGCTTCTCGGTCTTCTCATCGGTGGTCGTCAGAAAAACCGCGTCCCCCCACACCGCCGGCGTCGAGGCCGCCGGTCCCGGCAGCGCAAACGACCACCGCAGATTCTCCCCAGGCCCAAAGCTCTCCGGAAGCCCCTTCTCCTCGCTCGACCCATCATAGACAGGTCCCCGCCAGTTCGGCCACTCCCCCGCCCCCAGATGAGCTAAAGAAAACGTCAGAAAAACTAAGGGAAGCAGGCGCATAAAAATTCAAAAAGCGTTCAGGGTTGAGCCAATCCGGCCAATCCATGGCCTCAGCATGCATTTTCAACGCGCCCCCAGCCCGCTTTTATCCGCCAAGTTCACCCGCCACCCTCACTCCGGCTCCTGCGGCGCCACCAGCTCCCCCGCCCGCAGCGGCCGAATATGCACATTCCGGATCGCCCCCTTCGTGCTGTAGCTGGCAAATCCCAGCGGCACCGACTTCGAAATCTCGCTCGGGTGCATCCCCAAAGCCTTGCCCTTCAACCCCACCTTGAACTGCTCTTTCCCATCAATCAATGCCCGCAAACACTCCCGGTTCACCTGCAGAATAAACTGATACCACCGCCCCTGCTGAAACTCCATCGACCCCGTGGTCTCGTTCTCATTGGCAAACTGGTGCTGCAGCGAGGAAATCCCCGTCGTCCACCCACCCCAGCCCCCCGTCACAAAGGTCGCGCACTGCTCCTTCGACCCCACCGGAAAGGTCAGCGATGCAAAAAAATCGTTCCCCTCCAGGCGCATCGCTTCCCAGGAAATCTCATACTGGTCCACCAGCAGCGGCCGCGCCCCCTCATAGCGCACCACCGTAAACGGCTCGCCCCGCCCCAACACCAACACCCCAGCCTTTGTCGCCTCCTCGCTCAAGGCCGCCCGCCCCGCCACCGGCTTGGCCTCCGCCACCTCCGCCACCACCGAAATTTTCGCCTCCGGCCCCGTCTCCTGCTGCTTCCACTCTCCCCAATCGCTCACCGTCCAGCCCGCCGCCGCCACCGGTGCCACGGCCCCAGCCCCCGCAGGCGTCTCCCCACAGGCGCTCAAGGCCGCCATTCCCAGCACCAAAACCCCAAAAATACCGCGCTTTATCATGCGCCAAAAACGGCCCCCAGCCCCCCCTTCTGTCACCGCCCCCAACCAGGAAAAAGATCAGCGCAAAATAAAAGGCTGCCCCAGCTCCTGCAGCAGTTTCTTCTCCTCCGCCAAATACCGGTCCCCCAAGCGCGCCAGCCCCCCTCCCGCCCGGAATGCCTTCAGAAAATCATTCACCTCCGCCCGCAAGGCCTCATTCCCCTTGCGCAGCCCAATCGCCCAGGCCTCCTCCACAAACGGATCCAATATGGCCCTCGTCGTCGCCGCATTGGCTTGCCAATACTTGTAAATGCTCAACTGATCGTACAAAAAGGCCTCGGCCCGACCCTGGGCCACTTCCAGGGCGCAGGTCGCCTCCCCATCCAAAGCGCTCACCACCGCCCCCGGCAAATTCGCCCGCGCCCAGGTCTCCCCCGTCGTCCCCAACTTCGAAATCACCCGCACCCCAGGCTTCTTCAAATCCTCAATCCCCTTGATAGGCGAATCCTTGGCCACCAGCAGCGCCAAACCCGTGAAGGCGTAAGGCTCCGAAAAATCAATCGACTCCGCCCGCACCGGGTTCGCCGTCATCCCAGAAATAATCAGGTCAATCGTCCCCGACTTCAGCGCCGGGATCAGCCCATCAAAGGAATAACTCTCCAATTGCAGCGGCCGCCCCAAATGGCGCGCCAGCTCCTCGGCCATGCGCACGTCCACCCCATCCGGCTCGCCCTGCTCATTTTTAAACTCAAATGGGGGATACGTCATGTCCATGCCCACCACTAAGGGCTTCCCCCCAGCCGCCTCCGGCGATTTGCCGCAGCCCACCAAGGCCACACCGCCCAACAGCATCAAAAAGGAAAAGCGTTTCATCATGTTCAAAAAAAAGTGCCCCAAACCAGCCTCAAAACAACCCCCAAAACAACCCCCAAAGCAATCCTCCCGCCAACCCAGGCCCTTTTCAATGCCCATTCCTCCCCCCCTGCACCAGCCCATCGCGCCAAACGCAACCCGGCCCGGAAGGAATCGCTCCCCCCGGGCCGGGCCAAGTTGAATCCCTAGCGCTCTTCAATCATGCCCCCGAGCGCCGCCTCCGCAGCAGCAGCCCGCCCACCGCGGCCCCGGCCAAACAGCTGCTCCCAGGCTCCGGCACGCTGGCCGCCCCAGGCACCAGCAGCACGTCGTCATAAAACGCCGCCGTCGGGAGCAAGATCTTCTTCACCCCCACCAGTGACACCCCGCTCGCCGCCACATAACCCGGCGTGCTCTGGCTCAGGCTGATCGCCCCCAACAACCCGTCCGCCTCATCGTAAAAGCGAATCTCCTCCGCCCCCAGATTGCCAAAGACGCTGTCGTCCAACCGCGCCGAGAAACCATCCAGGTTCACCGGCACCGCAAACGTAAACAACAGCGGCTGATCCCGCCCATCCAGCGCATCGCTGCTCGACGCGCCCCAGCCAGCCGCCGTCGGACTGCCCGCCGCCACCGCCCCAGCAGTGCCGTCAATCGTCCAGGATGGATTCGCCAAAGCATCGCCATTGCCATCCACCGTCTCCAGATAGGCGAAATCAATCGTGAAGCTCGAACTCAGCGGATCCCCCGTCCCGCTCGTCAGCGGCGCGGCGTCAAAGGACAACAGCAGCGCCGGGCTGGCCGTCAGCGAAGCAAGCCACAGGCTCGCCACAAGAAAATAGTTCATAGTTTTAGTTAGTTTATAGAGAAGCCTTTCGCCAGGCCTTACTTGGCTCCGCCAATCGCGGCCTGCATGACTTTGAAAAACACACTGGTGTTGTCCATCGTCCCACCCAGCAGGCTGGCCCCGCGGCCCCCTGCCGAAAGCGGAATGTCCGCCGCCGTGTGCACCGCGCTCTGCACTCCAGCTCCGGTAGCCTGACCCGCAATGAAGAAGTCGCCCGCCGTGTCCCGCAGCGCCGGATTGACGTTAGGCTGCACGTTTTGCAACCAGTCCTCATAGCGGTCGCCATTGGCCCCATAGCCGATCAACATCTTCTTGTCCACGTCCATCGAGGCCGGAAAGCCATCCCCCGCGCTGGCGTTGTCGTAAACGGGGAAGGAGGCGTTATCATACGTATTAACCACATTCGTCCGCAAGGTCGCCTGGCCATCCGTGGCCACGCCCGAACCCCCATTGATCGCCCCCGCCACCCCATCCGTCCCGCCCTGAGCCGCCCGCAGCACCAGCGCCGCATTGGTCACCGCCGAGGCCCCAATGATCGCCGCCCCAGCACATTCGTGGTCCGCCGTGACCACGATGAGGGTGTCCGGATTGGCCACCTGGAAGGCGATGCAGCGCCCAATGGCCCGGTCGAACTCAATCGTGTCGTGCACAAAGCGCTCCGAGTCCATGTTGTGCGCCTGCTTGTCGATAGAAGCCCCTTCGACCATCAGCACAAAACCCGCCGCATTCTGGCTCAGCACCTGGAGCGCCTTGTCCGTCATCTCTTCCAGCAGTGGCTGGTCCGGATAGGTAGCCACCGTGCCCACCGCCGCCCCACCGCGCCGCTCCGCTATCTTGTCTAACGAAACATCCATGTTGCTGCCGTGGAAGAGCCCCAGCAACTTGGTGGTGCCCGCCGGGATCGCCCCCAGCGCACTCGCATCCGGCGCATAGGCAAAGCCCGCCGCCACGAAGTCCGCAATCAAATCGCGGTTGGGATCAAGCGCCCCCGTCGGCACCCCCCATCCCGCCGCCAGCTCCGCCGACACCACATAGTCGGCACCGCTGCCCGTCAGGGTATTCACCCGGCCGCTGCCCGCCGTGGTCGAGGGGAGAAACCATTTGCGCCCTCCACCCATCAGCACTCGAAGCTGGTGCTTGGCCACCGCTTCGTCCAAATACATATCGCAGATCCCCGTCCCCGCCCCGCGGTCCTGCGCATGCACCGCAAACGACCCTGGAGTCGCGTCCTCGACGTCAGCCGTCGTCACAATGCCTAACGCCTTGCCTTGGGTGCGCGCCAAATAATTGCCCATGTGCTCCACCCGGGGATTGTCCCACTTGTCGGTCGTGTCATCTGGAAATACCCCCTCCTGGCCATTCGAAGACTTGTTGCCAGTCGAATAGCATGCCGCCCCAGGAGCAGAATCCGTCACAATGGAATTCAGCGATGGCGTATTCAAAATCGCCGCCACCGGCAAGGTGTCCATCGCCAGCGGATCCACCGCCTTGCCCTGGGCAATCCCCTTGGAAACAATCCGCGCCGCCGTGCGATGCGCCAAGCTCATGCCGTCGCCAATCAAATAAATGATGTTCTTCGCTTTGCGGCCCTGCACCGTGGTGCCCACAATCTCAAAATTGCCCGTCGCCGTCCCCACCAGGCTGTCGTCCTGCGTCGCCCGCACCGCAAACGTGTGCGCGCCAGCACTCACATTCGCATAGGCCCGCAGCACCAAATTGTATTTGCCGCTGCCAATCGCCGTCACCGTCACCGCACCCGACACCACCGCACCATCCACCGTAAAACTGCCCCCCGTAATCACCTTGTCAGCATCGGCCTGCACCGTCGCCTGCAAGTCAAACCGCTGCCCCACCAGAAAACGCGCAATATACGGCGGGGTGCTGTCTCCATACGTGAAAAGCGCGCTAGGCGGATTCAAACGGGAAACCACCGGAGCGGCCTGGACCGCGCCCAGCGTGGCTGCGAGTCCCCATAGAGTGAGTTGCAAAGGCAAGTTGGTTTTCATATTCATTTGGCTAGTTGGTTTATTCCGGTTGAAGCGCGGAAAGTGTTTGCAGCTGGACTTTGCCAGCCTTGACCCGGGCCGCTTGCCGCAGCACCGAGCGGCGCGGCTCAATCACGGTGCGCCCATCCGCCGCCGTGACGTGCTCCGCGATGAGCCGAACCTGCGAGATGCGCCCATCCAGCTCCTCGCGGCTCCCCAATTCCAGCCGCCCATACACCACCAGCGGCTCCCGCACCCAGTCCGGCGCCATCCCCGGCTTAACCGGCAAAATCACATGGACCGCGTTAGCCGGCAGGTCGTCCGCTAGCCCATATTCCTGCATGTTCAGCACCATCGGGCGCGACGTCAGGAGAAAAATCGCGGCGTCCTCGTGCGGATGCCGCACCATGGATCCGCTGATGCGCACCCGGCAACCCGCCAAGCGCCGCGCCTCCTCACCGTATTCCAAGCCCTTCGGACCAGCCGGCAACACAAAGGTGCGCTCCATATCAAAAGGAACATAGGTTTCCGCCACCCCCGCTTCGAGCAACCCCGGACCCGCCACAGCCGCCCCCGCCGCAGCCTCCCCAGCCACCGGCTGCGAAAAACGCCAGGCGCTCAGCGACAACAACATCAGGGGCAGCAATCCAGCGATAAACTTCAAGCTCATGGAAAAAGGGCAGCCCGCGCCACCGCTCCTCTCATGGTGCCTCCGGCGGCCCCGCGCCAATGTCCTAGCGTCACTTTAACGACCGCTCTCCATCACAGCTCGGTGCCGAGACCGCCAGCTAAGCCCCCTATCTGACGATAGCGTCACCCCCAGCGCCCCACTTCCGTTGCCCTCCACCCCCAACTCGGCCACGCTTTCGCCCCCTTCCCCGTCGCCGCCCGCCCCGCCGCCCCCGCAGGCCCCGCGCCCCACCTTTCCCCGCAACGTTTTCGTCAGCCGATTTCCACCCCCGCCCCAAGTTGCCTTCCCCCAGCACCTCACTCCCCCCTCCAAAAAATTCCCTGCCGCCCCCGCCATCACGCGCCATCTTCTTGCCATGAACTGGAACCGATGCTCCGCCTTCTGCTGCCTCGCCGGCTTAACCCTCTTTGTCCCCGCCATCCTCCTCCCCTCCATGCTCGTGGCCAACGCCATCGACGGCCCCCGCTGGTATTCCGTCTGGAGTGGCATCCGCGAGTTTTACCGCAGCGGCGAATTCTTCCTCGCCGGCCTCATCGCCTGCTTCAGCCTCGCCTTCCCCCTCCTCAAATTCGGCCTCGGCCTGCTCTGCACCGTCGGCCGCCCCTGGCTGCCCCCAGCCCGGCGCCACACCATCGTCACTCTAACCTCGTGGACCGCCAAGTATTCCATGCTCGACGTGCTCGTCATCGCCATGCTCATCCTCCTGGTGAAGGTTAATGAATATGTCAGGATTCTCCCCTCCATCGGCCTCTATCTCTTCTCCGCTACCATCTTCCTCTCCGCCCTCGCCAGCGCCACCCTTCGCCGCGCCCTCGCCGCCGAAGCCCACGCCAAGGCCCCAGCCACCCCCACGCCCGCCCGGCACCTTCGCCCCCTCGCCTGGGCCCTCCTCCTCATCCTAGCCAGCGCCGCCACCTACCGCGCCGCCCAACAAGTCATCCGCGATAACGGCGGCTCCATCCAGACCGTCTCCCTGGCCCGCCTAACGAATCGCGGACAGCTCCGCCGCTCCGTCGAAAAAACCCTCGCCCTCAAGGAAATCCTCAAACAAGAACACGACCTCTTTTCCGGCGATACCCTCAAGCGCCTCCTCGAATTCGGCCAGTCCGTCGCCACCGACGCCGGATGGAAAGCCCCCGAGGCCTGGGTCGCCATCGAAACCACCGACGGCCGCACCCTCACCACCAACCACCTCCCCGCCGTCAACCTCGACGATCCCCACCTCGCCCTCACCTTCACCCTCCCATCAACCGTGGCCCGCCAGGACATCGCGGCACTGCGCCTCGTCTCCAATATCCAAGTCCTCAAATTCATCGACGCCCCCATCGACGAAGAAATCATCCGCCGCGCCGACGACCCCTTCCGCAATTGGACCCGCACCTGGCACGGCCGCATTTTCAGCTTAGAACTCCAAGGCGCCCCCTCCCCAGGCTTCCGCCAATCCCTAGCACAACTTGCCCTCGGAGCTCTCGCCTGCCTCGGCAGCGCCGCCGCCCTCCTCACCCCCTCTCTAGCCGCTTCCCCAACGGCACTCCCCAAGCCTAACCCAGCCCCATCGCCGTAAAAATCACCTCCCGCTCCTGCTCCTCCCGCCGGTGCTCAAACAGATAAAGACCCTGCCAAGTCCCCCACAAAAGGCACCCCCCAGAAACGGGGATCACCTCCGAAGTGCGCGTCAACGCCATCCGAATGTGGCTCGGCATGTCGTCCTTCCCCTCCCAGCAGTGCCGAAACCATGCCGTGTCCTCCGGAACCAGTCGCTCAAAAAATTCATGCAGATCCTCCCGCGCCGTCACATCCGCATTCTCCATGATCACCAAACTACAGCTGGTATGCCGCACAAAAACCGTCAGGCTTCCCTCCCCTAACCCCGCCTCGGCCACCGCCCGCGCCGCCGCCGCACTCAAATCATAGGTCCCCTTCCCGCGCGTCCGCACCACTTCCCGAACGTGCCGCACCACCCAACGACCCGCCCCCGCGCTCATGGCGTCGGCGCCTGATAGCGCGGAAAACGCTTCGCCAAATCCCGCTCCACCGCCGCCAATTTCGGCGCGTGCCCCGGCTCCCCAGACTTCCGGTAGGCCGCGATCAGTTTGGTCATCGCCAGCGGCGTCAACGCCGGGTCTTCCCAATTCTGCATCACTAAACCATAGCTGCTGATCGCCTCGTTAGGCCGGTTAGATGCCAAGGCAATGTCCCCCAACACCAGCCGCAACTGCGCCGACAGCAGCGTCTCCTTGTCCAAGTCCAACCCGGCCTCCGCACACTTGGTCGCCTCCTCCACCTTCCCCAAGGCAAAACACGCCCGCGCCTTCAGCAGCTGCGCCTTCACCTTCGCCGGAGCCCGCTCCTCCGCCGCCAACTGGTGGTCCAACGCCACCAGCCCAGACTCATAGCTGCCATTCTCCACCTGACTCTCCCCCAGCGTCGCCCACAACTCCGCCGCCGTAGACCCAGGATCCTCATAGTTCACCACCGGCGAAAGATAGCGCGACGCCGCCCGGTAGTCCTGCCGCTCCAGAAAAACCGTCCTCCCTAACCAACGCAAAATGTCCGGCGAAATCTTCTTCTCCTGCGTCCCCTTCAAATAGCCGTCCACTTCCGGCATCAAGGCGTCCAGATCCTTCTGCGAGGTCAAAGCCCCAATGATCATCAAAGTGCTGTCCGTATAATACGCCTTGGTATCCTGCTCCCGCGCCCGCCGCAGCGGATCCACGCAGTCCTTAAATTTCTGCTGCTGAAAGAGCCCCGTGCCAATCCAATACCAGGCTTCCGCCGCCACCTTGGTCTTCGGAAAATCCTTCAGAAAACGCTCAAACTCAGCCACCATGCCCGGGTAATCCTGCTGCAGGCCCTTAACCTTGCCCGCATGGTAGGCGGCGCTCTCTGCCCCCTCCGACTGAGCATACTGATCCCTAACTCTCGTAAAGTCCTTCCCCGCACTAACGAAGTCTTCACCCTTCAGGCTGGCCAAACCCCGCTGCAACAGCGCCATCGGAACGCGCTCATCCGCCGGGTTCTTCTCCACAAAAGTGCTCAGCGTTCCCACCGCCCCCTTGTCTCCCTGCGAGGCTTCCGCGCTCCCTCGCTGATAGAGATACGTCGCCGCTTTCTCCGGCTCTAGCTTCTCTACGCGCACCCGCTGGTACGCCTCCGCCGCCTGCTCCCAGACGCTGCGGTTGAAATAGTAAGCCGCTCGCACCAGCCACGCCTTGTCCAAAAACGCACTTTCCCCCTTCCGCTCCGTCCAGCGCTCCACATAAGCCTTGGCCAAGTCCGGCAGACGAGGATCGTTAAGCTTGAACAGACTAACCAATCTCTTGTAGCCGCCCTCCAAGGCCTCATCCCGCTCCGGCAAGGTCTCCTCCAAAATCCCGAAAACCTCCGCCGCCCGCGCGTGCTCATCCGTCGAAGCATACGCCGTTCCCGCAATCAACAACAGCCGCGCCCGAGTATTGCTATCCAATCCGCTGTAGTCGCCAATCCCGCGCCAGGCCTCCACCACCTTCGCATAGGCCTGCTCCTTGAAATACGCAAACACCAAGCCATAGCGCGCCCGCACCTGCGCCAGCGGCGCCCCCACCACCCGCGACGCCTCCTCAAAACGCCTGATCGCCTCCGCCCCCCGGCCCGCCTCCGCATCGATCATGCCCGCATTCACCATCGCCTCCGCCCGCGTCTCCGCCGCCGCACTCTCCTTGGCCAATAACTCAAACTTCTTCATGGCCTCCTCCGGCCGCCCCCCCTCGACGTCCAAAGACGCCAACTCGGTGAGGGCTTTCTCATAGTAGTCATTCCCCACCTTGACCCGGACCAACTCCTCAAACGCCCGCACCGCCTCCGCCGGCACCCCCAAAAAGCGGCTGCTCCGCCCCTTGAAAAACAGCGAAGCATAGCGAATCGCCACCTGCTCCTTGGGCGCCTGCGCCGCCGCCAAGGCAAACCAGCGGCTCGCCTCCTTGTAGCGCTCCGGCTTCGCCGCCGCCGCATTGTACGCAAAACTGGCCAAGCGGAAGGCCGCATACGCCGCATACGGTCCAGTCTTGGTCACCTGCAGCGTCGCCCGATACGCATCCTCCGCGATCTGAATCCGCGCCGCCCGCTCCTCCGCAATCACCAGCTTCCCCGCCGCGCTGCGGTGCGCCTCCCCCGCGTGGTATAACACAATCGCCCGGTTCCGCCCACTCGGAAAATCGCGCAGGTACCCGTCAAACTCCACGATGGCCGCATCCCAGGCCCCCGCGCGATAAGAGGCCTCCCCAATCTTGAAGCGGGCCTCCTCCATGTGTTTCCCCCTGGGAAAAACCTTAAGGTATTCCTGGTATTGCCGCTGCGCCAAGAGGTGGTCCCCCTTGCCCATGAGCAGCTCGCAAAAGTCAAACAGATCGTCCTCCGGCGACTTCACCCGGGTCGGCCGCCCCGCTGGCTTGCTCGGCTTGGCCGGCTTCGCCTCCTCCTCCACTCGCTCCGCCCGCGGCGGCGCCTCCTCGACCCGCTCCGCCCGCGGCGGCACCACCGGCGGCACCTCACTTTGGGCACCCGCTCCCCACAGGGAGCCCAGCAAGGTCGATCCCAGCACGCAAGCAGTGCTCCAGTGGCGACAAGGGTCAGGGGATTTCATGGGGCTAGATTAAAAAAAAGTACTCAAACCCAGTCAGGCGGTCCCCGCAAGAGCCCGCGCCCTCAAGAAAGGCACCGCCCGCAGCTTCCGCCGCCACCCTCAAGGCGGCGGCCCCGGGACAGGGCTGCGCGAGGCAAAAGATACATGGTATAGCCCCGCCTGATAGCACAGGTCCAGCACCCGAAACATCTTCTTGTAAACCGTCTCCTCATCCGCCCGAATGATAATCGCCTGCTTCGGATTGAGCGCAAAGATATCCCGGAAGCGCTGCCCCAACTGCTCCTCATTCAGCTCCTGGGTGTTCACTTTCAGCCCTCCATCCCGCGCGATGTTCACCACAATCTCCCCCACTTGCCGGTCCTTCGGTGCCCCAGAATCCGCCGCCGGCACCGAAATGTTCAAGTCGTTCTCCCGCTGCGCCATGCTGAACGTCACAATGAAGAAGATCAGCAGGATCAAAAGCACGTCAATCAGCGGCACGAGATTCATCCCGTGGCCTTCGCGATGCTGTGGAGCGCGGAAATTCATAACCCAAAATCGGCTCACGCCCGGCGCACCGGCCCCCCCGCCGCCTGCGCCGCCCGGGCCGCCGTCACCCGCTTATATTGCGCACTCAGCAACGCCATGATGTGCGTCGCCGCTGCCTCCATCTCCGAAACCAACGCATTCACCTTCCCCCGATACAGCGACGCA
Source organism: Akkermansia muciniphila (assembly GCA_943331195.2). Classification (GTDB taxonomy): domain Bacteria; phylum Verrucomicrobiota; class Verrucomicrobiia; order Verrucomicrobiales; family V1-33; genus CAIZWU01. The sequence continues at coordinate 11,979 of CALQKQ020000033.1, forward strand.
ATCATCATCGCCGGAATCGCGATCACCAACCCCGCCGCCGTATTGACCAGCGCCTCCGCCGTCCCTCCCGCAAACTCCATCTGCGCCTGCTGCATGTCCGCCTTCGAAATGCGCGTAAATTCACTCATCAACCCAATCACCGTCCCCAACAGCCCAATCATCGGCGCCACATTCGCCAAATCACTCAAATACGTCACCCGTTGATAAAGCTGGCTCGCCTGCCGCTGCCCCTCCGCCTGCGTCACCTCCCGCACTTCCTCAAACGTCGCCATCGGATTCTTCGTCGCAAAATCCAGCGCCTTCTGCGTGATGCTCGCAATCGACTCATGGCGCCGATTGCACACCGCCAGCAATCCCAAATAGTCCTGCTTCCGGATCAACCCATCCGCCGTCTTCATAAAATAATCGCTCACCACCGTCCCCCGGCGGATCGTCAGCAACAGAAAGATGATCAAGGCCACCATCAACACCGACAGTCCCAACAAAAACCAAATCGTATTTCCCCCCTGCCGCACCATGTCCAGCACCGCCATGGCCTTCGGCTTCGCCTTAGCCCCCTCCGCCACCGCCGCCTGCACCAATGGCGCGCTGGGCGCGGCTGGTGCCGCCACCGGAGCCTGAGCCTGGACCGAGCCCAACGTGAGCCATAAGCAAAGCAGCCAGTACAAAGATTTCATAGAAAAGCGAATCAACCCCCCAGCCTACTGCCCCGCCACCGCCGCGCAAGGCGGGCTTTGCCCTCCCGCTCCGCCCTGGTACCCCCTCGCCCCCTGTGCTTCCCTCAAACCATGCATTTCCTCGTCACCGCCGGACCCACCCGCGAAGCCCTCGACCCCGTGCGCTACCTCTCCAACCGCTCCTCCGGTAAAATGGGCTACGCCCTCGCCGCCGCCGCCCTCGCCGCCGGCCACCACGTCCCCCTCATCTCCGGCCCCACCGCCCTCCCCGCCCCCCCTGGCACCACCTTCCTCCCCGTAACCTCCGCCGCCGACATGGACCACGCCGTCCGCGCCGCCCTCCCCACCGCCGACGTCGCCCTCTTCGCCGCCGCCGTGGCCGACTACCGACCACGCCAGGTCGCCTCCCATAAAATCAAAAAAAACGCCCCCACCCTCTCCCTCGACCTCGAGCGCACCCCCGACATCCTCGGCAGCGCCCGCGCCGCAGGCTTCCGCGGCCTCCTCGTCGGCTTCGCCGCAGAAACCGAAAACCTCCTCCCCAACGCCCGCGCCAAACTCCTCCGCAAAGGCTGCGACCTCCTGGTCGCCAACGACGTCAGCCAGCCCGAAACCGGCTTCGACCACGACGACAACGAAGTCACCCTCCTCTTCCCCAACGCCCCTCCCCGCCACCTCCCCCGCGCCTCCAAGCAAGCCCTCGCAGAAATTATCGTTGGCGTCTGCTCCCAACTCATGGTCCCCTCCCCCCCATGAGCCCGTCCGCTTCCACCTACCTCCCCGCCGCCATCGACGCCGCCCGCCAAGCCGGCGCCCTCATCAAAGCCAACTACGGCACCGACCTCGGCGTCAACGAGACCCTCCAATACGACCTCAAATTAGAACTCGACGTCCGCGCCCAATCCCTCATCACCGCCATCCTCCTCGCCGCCTTCCCCGACCACGCCATCTACGGCGAAGAAGGCCTCGCCGGCGACCAGTCCAGCCCCTTCCACTGGATCGTCGACCCCATCGACGGCACCGTGAACTACTTCTACGGCATCCCCCATTTCTGCGTCAGCATCGCCCTCCGCCACGGCTCCGATATCCTCATCGGCGTCATCTACGACCCCATGTTAGACGAACTCTTCGTCGCCGAAAAAGGCGGCCTCCCCACCCTCAACGGCAAACCCATTCGCGTTAGTCCGCGCGCCCACCTAGCCGATGCCATGATCACCGTCGGCTTCAGCAAAAATAAAGAATCCCTCGACGCCGGCATGCGCCGCTTCAGCCGCCTCCTCACCCAAGTCCGCAAAACACGCATGCTCGGCAGCGCCGCCCTCGGCATGGCCTACGTCGCCTGCGGCCGCCTCGACGCCTACATCGAGGAAATCATCTCCCTCTGGGACGTCGCCGCCGGCATCCTCCTCGTCGAAACCGCCGGCGGCCGCGCCCCCCTCTATCTCAAAGACGCCGCTCTCCAAAAATACTCCATGTGCTGCAGCAACGGCCTCCTCCCCCTCGCCGACGTCGAAACCGAAATGGGAGCCTAACGCGCTCCTCCCAACTCGCCTAGCTCCCCACAAAACTCCCATCCTCCGCCCCCTCCCCCCCATGATTCGCTCCGGTATCGGCTATGACGTCCACCGCCTCGTCGCAGGCCGCAAGCTCATCCTCGGCGGCGTGGAAATCCCCCACCACCTCGGCCTCGAAGGCCACTCCGACGCCGACGTCCTCTGCCACGCCATCGCCGATGCCCTCCTCGGCTCCATCGGCGAACCCGACATCGGCCACTTCTTCCCCCCCACCGACGAATCCATCCGCGGCATCAGCAGCCTCGAAATCCTCCGCCAAATCGCCGCCATCCTCCGCAACAAAGGTGCCCTCATCCACAACATCGACGCCACCCTCATCGCCGAACGCCCCAAAATCCTCCCCCACGTCCCCGAAATGAAGCTGCGCCTCGCCGCCGCCCTCGGCCTCGCCACTCACCAAGTCGGCGTCAAAGCCACCACCAACGAAGGCCTCGGCTTCCCCGGCCGCGAAGAAGGCCTCTGCGCCATGGCCACCGCCACCGTCGACCTGCCCAGCTAGCGACTCCCCCCAGCGCTTCCCACACCATGCTTCCCCCCGCCCGGCTCCTCCCCCTCCTCGCCGCCTGCGCCGGCTTCCTCGCCCCCGCCCCCGCCCAAGACCCGCCTTCCCCCGTGGCCGCTTTCTTCCAACAAGAAATCCGCCCCAT
>CALQKQ020000034.1 GCA_943331195.2 Akkermansia muciniphila
GTCGTCGAGCTTGAGCACTCCATCAATAGAGATGTCGCTGGCCCGTGCACAGCAGCGCTCCAGGAAGAGCAGCTGCAGCTTGTAGGCCTTTCCGGGCGTGAGGTTGTCGAGCTTGACGCTCACCTTGCCCGCATAGCGGATCGACCACAAAACGCTCTCCAGGGCGTCGTCGTCGGGAGAATCCCCCAGCGCCGGAGCGCCCGACCAAGCCGGAATCTGGTTCGCCGCCGTAACCACGATCCCCGCGCTGGTGTCCTCGGTGAAGGGAATGTCGCGGATCGTGCCCGGCGACCCATTGGTGCCCACGTTGAAGGCGTACTTAAAATTGCCCGTCAAATCCAGGCCCTCCCCGGCGTCGCCGCCGGTGACAACGCGCCCAAAGCTGCTCAAGAGCGGATAGCTCGCGGCGCTCTTGGGATTGGTGGCGCTGGAAATCTCAATCCCGTCCGGGTAGTCGTCGCTATCGGTGTCGGTGCTCAGGGGATTGGTCAAATGAATCGAGATCTCTGCTCCGTCGGTCAACCCGTCCAGGTCGGTGTCCGCGGCCAGAGGATTAGTCAGGTGAGTGTTGACTTCGGCCCCATCCGATAGGCCGTCGCCGTCGGTATCGGCGGTCCTCGCATTAGTGCCCAAGGTGTTGTCTTCCACCCCATCGGGCAAGCCGTCGCCGTCCGTATCTAATTTGGTAGGATTGGTGAGGAGCACGAGTTCGGCCCCATTGGTCAGTCCGTCGCCGTCGGCGTCCCCAGCATAAATCTGGCTCAGCCCCCCAAATTGGGCGCTCTCCCAGGCGTCGGGCAGCCCGTCACCATCGCTGTCATCCGCTTGGGGCACGATGTGCTCTAAGGTCAGACCCTGCCAAATTGGATTAGGGTCTCCTGCCGCCACCACCTCGCCGCCGAGGTTCCCCATGATGATGTCCAAGGTGTCATCAGTCGCCGTGATCTGCTGCTGGAAGACGATCCCCACGTTGCGCTTAAAAGTCCATCCGGTGCGGCCCAGCGAGGTGAACTCGTCCACCGAAAGGGCCCCCTCAACTTCAATGTCCCAGTGGCGGTAGTTTTGCAGATTTTCGCAAATCAGCAGCTGAATCTTGTAGGTCTCGCCCGGCGTCACCGCGAGGTGCGCCTCCAACTGCTGACCCGTGCCGGCATTGGCCCAGCGGATGTCCTGATAAATTTCTTCGAGGTTGTTCTCGCTCTCGCTGTCGCCAAATTCCGGCTTGATCTGCCAGGGAGCAACATTGTTAGGAGTGACAAAGAAGGCCCCCTCCGGAGGTGTCGTGTCAGGGGTGAAGGTCACGCCTTCAACCACCAAATCGGGGTCGTTTTGGCTGAAATTGACCGCGTAGACAATCTCCCCCGTCAAGTCGAGCCCGGCAGGCCCGTTGATCGAGGTGATGGTCCCGAAATCAACGACGGTGCCCGCTTCAGCGTGCCGGAGCAGACCCAAGAGGCCTAGACTCGCCAGCGGCACAGCCAGCCGATGTGTTGTTGGTGGTGTTTTCATGGTAAAAATGGTTTCAATCGCAACCTGGCGACTCAAAATACATTCTTAGACAAATCCCCAGCACAACGTCGACAAATTTTTGTGATATTTTAAGGTTTCCCGCCAGCCCCCCACTCACCGCCTGGGCCCAACCTCCTCAGGAGGCCGCTAGGCGGCGCTGCCACTTCGGGTAATCGCGGCTCAGCAACGCCGCCGGAGCCTCGGTGAACCAGGCGTAACTGCTGCGCTTGACCTTGACCTCACTGAAGGCGAAGCGCTTGCTCCCGTCGGGATCGCTGAACAGCGGACGGTTGCTCCCGATCTCATAAAAGCGGGCCCACTGCGGTCCGTGGCTGCCCTTGAGGCCGAGCGCTGCGGGATCCACCGCCGAACTGCGAAACCAGGCCACCGCCGACTCCACCGCCTCGCGCACCGCCGCCGAGGGAGCCCCCCAGGCCATGAGAAATTGCACAATTCCCACCGACTCGCTGCCACTCAGCGAGGCCAATTCGTACGCTCTCCCCCCCACTGGCGCGGCGGTGATGGCGTGGTGTTGCGCGCACCAAACCGTGGCCCGCCCGTTTACCCTAACCTGGCAACGCAACACGCAATCCATCCCCCGCGTCACCGCCGCCGCGCACTCGGCGCGCAGCGAAGCGTCGATCCAAGCCCAGGGCGCGCGGCGGTTTTTGATCTGGCGCAGCTGCGCCAGAACGTGAGTCATGGCGTTGTCGTTGAAGGTGATATGGTCGTGATAGGTACCCTGCAGGGGGAAAACCTGGGGCCAACCGCCGCTGGGCATTTGCGCATCCAACAGATAGCGAAGCCCGCGCTCCACCCCGCCCCGGCATGCCGCGCTGCCGCCTGCGCTGAACACCTTGGCAAGGAACTCAATCTGAGATGTCGTGGCCTGGTTATCGATCGTGGCCACATAGCCCCACTCCCCCCACGGTGACCAGCGCTGCGCCAGGGCGCGGGGCTGGCGAGTCATGGCCGTATTCTTCGTCCAACCGCCGCAGGGGGCCTGCCAACTCAGCAGGGCCTCGGCGATGCGCCGGGCTTCGGCACCGGCAAACCAGGCCTCGGGTTTGACGGGAACCTGAAAACTGATCCCCTCGCGCGCCGGTCTAGCGCGATGTCCCCTGACCCGCGCCACCTCCTCCGCCAACAGGGCGATTTCCTTCTGCCGCAGGCGGTCCGATTGGCTGAACCAGCGCTCCCAAGGCCGCTTCTCTTCTGCGGACAACGCCAGAAAAGCGGGATCCCACTTCAACTGGCCGTGCACGGGGCCGGTCTCCCGGCCCCCTGCGGGGGAAGCAAGCCCCCCCAGCAAGCTCAGCCCCATCAGGGCAAAACGGCGCCGGTTCACTTGGCCGAACCTGCGGCCCAGGCCACCGCATTTTTCAGAAGGGTCTGGAACGCAGGCAGATCGTGGGCCCGGGCGTCATGGCCTAGCGCCATTCCGGCAATGCGCGCCTTGTCGTGGCGCACCGTGAAGATGCTCGGGAAAACCTTGCCACTCTGCGCGCTGGTCGATTGCGCCAGCACCTCAAGCGGCGCCCCCGCAGGATCAGGAACCATGTAGTAAAGCTCATCCGTCAGGGTAAACGAGGGCGGCACCCCTTTCATGATGGGGTGTGCTGCCTGAGAAACCTTGACCTCGAAGGGCTTGGAGAGGTTGTCGTGGCCGCGGGAACCGCCGCCGGCGTAGATTTTGTTAAACTCCGGCCAGTCGGCGAAGTTATACCACAGCCCAGCATGGAGCAGGACCATGCCCTTCCCTTTGGCGGCAAACTGCTCCAGCGCAGCCCGGAAGGCCACGTTGGCGAAGGTTCCCTGATTCGTACTGAACACCAGCACATCGGCTTCCGCCAACTTAGCAATCGCTTCCTGGAAGTCCTCGGTGTATTGCACCGCGTAACCAGCACCCGTTAGGATGGCGGTGTCAGCTTGGCGGAAGTATTTGTCAAAGTCGTGAGAGGAACCTCCCCCAGCCAAGAGCACGCGCTGGCCTGGACCCCACGCTTGGGGGGCCACCGCGCTGGTTTTGGCCCCGGCTGATGGGACCGCGACGCCAGGCGCAGGCGCACCCGGTTCCGCCATCTCTGCGGTGATGGCTAGGGTCGTCGGGGCGATGTCGTTGTCGAAGCTTTCCATCACAATGCTGCTGATGGCACCGGGGTGCTGCAACAACTTGGTATACCAGCGGAGTTGCGCCGCGTTGCGCAGCATCCCTGGCACATAGCGGGAGCCGGGGACATCAAAGCGGCTGATGTAGTCCGCAAACTCCACGCCGTCGCGCGACACTAATTCTTCCTTGGTGCCGTCTACATAATGCACCGTGACCTTGAGCACGGGAACCCCATTGGAGGCTTCCTTGGCACCCCAGCCGGCGATCCCCCCGAGGAAGTGCAGGCGGTTAGCCTTGAAGCCACCTACGGGCACTTCCACCCGCTGCGGTAAGCTGCGGGAGTAACCAGCGCCGCCTTTGAGCACCACCACATTGCCCGTAGCGCTCTTCTCCGGAGCGATGATGCTGAAGGGAATGCCCTCCACGGTTACGGTGCCCGTCTTCTTGAGCACGATGGTGTCGTTCTTGGCCTCAGGGCTCGTGTAAAGGCCCTGCGCGGTGGTCGCGGTGTAAGCGGGGCGCAAATCGAGGGTGCGGAACTTAGCGCCGTCCACCGAAACAATATACGATAGGATGTCGCGCAGCACTTCTTCGCCCAAGCCGTCAAAGCCTTCGGGCATCAACGAGCGCCCCGTATTCACCCGGGTTTTGATGTCGGCCACCAAAATCTCCTGCTGGCCAGCCAGGCTCTTCATCACGATCGCTTTAGGATTTTCCCGGACAATGATGCCCGCGTAAATCTGCCCGGCCTTGGTCTCCACATTCCAGGCTAGGAAGGAGGGGTCGACTTCGCGATTGGGATCCACGATGGCGGTGAGCAATTCGGTGGGACCATGGCTGCCCATACCGGTAAGGCTAGGCCCAATTTCCGCGCCAAAGTCAGCAAACTTGTGGCACGTGGCGCAGGTCGCCGTGAAGAGCAATTTGCCGCGGGCCGCGTCGCCAGGCTTTTCCACTAAAGGTGCCAGCTTGGCGATGATCTCATTTTTGGCCTTCGTCAGAGGAGTCAACTGGTCTAACATCTCGCTGGCGCGCTTTGCCACAACCTTGTCGGGGTAGGTGCGCAGGCGGAACGCATTGGCCGGGCCAAATTTGGCAGGATCCACCTTCCCCGCCGCAATGGCATCGAGCAAGGCCAGGGTCCAATCGGCGCGGCGCAGCAAGGTCTCAAAGGCCATCGCCTGGGCGTCGGCGGGCATTTTGTTGAAAGCGGCGCACAGCGCTGCCCCCACCGCAGGCTCGTTGGTTTCTCCCAGCGCGGTGATCGCACCACCTTGCAAACTGGCGGGCGCCTCACTGCCAAGCAACTGCATCACCAAGGGCAAAGCCTCCGGATTTCCCGAACGCAGGCCCAGCAAGCTGCGGGCGGCCGCAAGGCGAGCCTCTTCGCTCGCCGCAGAATTCGCTAGGACAGCCGTGATGCCAGCCGTGATGCGCCCAATTTCGGCCTTCAACTTGCCTTCGCGATCCCACTTCGAAGCCAGGGGCAACGCGCTTCCCGAGACCGAGCCCGAAAGCAAGGTGGTGAGGGCCCCAGTAACTTCCGGGCTCAGCGCCGGAATGTCTTTCAATCCCGTTCCCAAGACGTCCAAAATGCTGCGCTTCAAGGCATCCGTGGAGTCCGGCTTGCCCGCCAGGACCACCACCAACTTCGCCGCCGCTGCGGTCTGATTTTCCGAAGCGATCGTGCTCGCCAACTGGCTCACCAACGGCACCAAGGCCGCAGACTCGGCGCTGTCCAAGGCCGCAGCGATGCTGCCCGCAGGATTGCGCGAGGCCGCTCCCACCGCCGCGCTGCGCTGGAAATCGTCGTCGTACTTGGGCCACGCCGCGATCACCGCCTGGGCCGTGGCATCGCTGATCTCCCCTGCCGCCAGGGCCCGCAGACCAGCTAGGCGCACCGTGGCATCAGCATCGCCCACGAGGGCAGCGGTGAGCTTCTCGCGCTCCGCGCTGGCGGCGCTCTCCTCGGCAACTCCCGCCGCGTTGCGGCGAACCGCCGCCTCAGGATCGGCTAGGGTGGCCGCGAGGATGTCGGGGCTGGCGGCGGAAAGTCCATAGAGGGTCCAGAGGGCGGCGATCTTGGTATCCGCGTTCCCTGACTTGACCAGGGCAGCTACCGGCGCGGCGGGGGCCTTCTTTTCAATGAGGAGGCGGCTGGCGGTTTGCCGAATGTTCCGGTTAGGATGTCCGAGCGCGGCGGTGAGTTGCGCCGCATCCGCCTGAGCCAAGTTGATCTGGGGGAGCGCCTTGGCCTGCTTGTGCTGCAGGCGCCAGATGCGGCCAAAGTAATGGTCTCGGTCAGGGCGGACGGCGGCGTTGACCGCGTTGTGGTCGGGCCCGCGGGTGTCGTTGTGAATCACCGCCTGGTTGTAAAAGTCGCCCACATACATGGCCCCATCGGGACCCGTGCGGACCTCAATGGGCCGCCACCACATGTCCTTGCTGCGGACAAATTCGGTTTCTTCCCGGCCGGGCAGCTTGTGGGCCTCATAACTGGTCGTCTTGGGCGTGAGGCGCTGGTGGTGGATGATGTTGATGGTCGGCTCCGTGGTGAAATAGTCGCCGTTGTATTCGGTCGGCCAGGCCCCGCCATCATAAACGACCGCTCCCGCCGCCGCCGTGAAGTCGCCCACCCGGTCGATCTGCACATAGGCGAGTTCCTCGTAGCGAATCGAGGAGTAGCTCTTTTGGTCCGCAATAATGGTCTTAAAGCTAGGGGTGTTGCCGACTTTGCCGCGAGCCAGGGCGTATTCTGGAAGCACCACTTGGTTGAGCATAGTGCCGCTGGTGGGCTGCGTCCACATCACCCGGTTGTCCCCCGTGATCGTTAGGCCCCAGGTGTTGCCGCCCTTGGAGGAATATTGCTCGATCTTGGAGCCGTCGGGCTTGAAGCGCACCACCCCGCTGCCGATGCCGCCAAAGTGCTTGCTGCCGTCGCCGCTGGTGACATCGCCCGAAGAGCTATATCCGTGCGTGGCATAAATCCAACCGTCCCAACCGCGGCGGGGATTGTTGATCACCGCGTGGGTGTCGCCCGTGCCCAGCCCGGTATAGAGTTTCTCCACCTTGTCCGCCTTGCCGTCGCCGTCAGTGTCTCGCAAAAAGAGAATGTCCGGAGCCTGCGTCACGATGACCCCGTCTTGGTGAAACACCAGGCCCGTGACCAAGTCCAAACCTTGATAGAAGATTTCCTTCTTGTCCATCACGCCATCGCCGTTGCTGTCCGTCAGGATGCTGATCTTGTCCAGGCCAGGACGCGCTTGAACCCCAGGCTGTGGCTCCAAGCCGCCGTGGTCCTTCCACTCCTTGCCCCGGTAGTCCGGGCGCATCCCGCGCCGACCGTTCGGATATTCAGGCGTCTCCGCCACCCACAGGCGACCGGAGGGATCCCAGTCGAAATTCATCGGCTTGGTGATGAGCGGCTCCGCCGTGACCAAGGTCATGTCGAAATCCGGATGCACCTCCAGGTTTTTCAAGGTCGCCGCCGGCTTTTGCGGCCCGCCCTCCGGGTAAGTCAAGGAAGACAATTCCTCCGGCGTGCAAAATTCGTCCACGTTAGCGCGCTTCCCCGCCCAGGCCAATCCGCGCATCAAAATCGCCCGGTAATGCGGCTGGGCGAAGGTGGTGTAGAGGTGACCGGGAATGCTCACAAAAGCCCGGTAGGGCTGGCTGCCGCCTTCCATGGTGCGCTCATAGGTCCACATCTGCGGCTGGATGTCGTAAATGTGCGAGCGCCCGCCCTCGGCTTGCTTGCCAGCCTCGCGCAGGTTAGGCGTATAGGCGGTGGCCAGCACCTTGACGTCGGGCGAGACATCCATGTCGTAGTAAATCTCGTCGTCGATGTGAAAGTTAGAGGCCTGCTTGGTTATGGGGTGGCCGCCGTCAGGTCGCTGATTTTCCACGTAATAGAGGTCCATCGGTCCCTCTTTCCACTTGGTCGCGCTGCGCCGCCAGCAGCCGCCGGTGATGGCTTTCCAGTGGTCTTCCTGCAAGCTCACCGCCGCCGTGTGCACCACCACCAATCCGCCGCCGCGCTTGAGATAGTTGTCAAAGGAAGCCCAGCGCGAGGGGGGCACGGTGCCGCCATCCTGCGCATACATGAGGAGCACGTCAGTCTGCTGCAGCTGCTCGTCGCTGGGCAGATCCATCCCCCCATCGACTTGAAGACCGCGCGAGGCCAAGAGGGGTTTCCAGTCCTTGAGGAACTGGGCGTGTTCATGGGCACCCGGACCATGGCTTTTCACCCCGCCGCGGATGAAGACCCGCAAGGGCTCACCAGCAGCGAAGGCAGAAAATCCAGTCAAGACCAGCAGGCCGAAGGAGAGCAGCTTTGTTTTCATGTGAAATCAGCAAGGGAAAAAGAGTAGAATGGTAAAGGCCATTTACTGGGCAACCTCAGCAATACCGGGCCCCCGCAGCAATTTTATCTCCGAAGCGCCCACTTTCGGCGGGCTTGGCGGCGCTTCAACGAAAATGAATGCGGCCCGCCCCGGGGCCGCGCCCCACTTATGCCCCGGGGCCGCGCCCCACTTATTTATAGCTGCGGGTTGAGAAGTGCACCTCCTCGTAAGCCAGCCATTCCTTGTGCAGCTTCGGCTTCGCCAGGTCCCCGGTGTGCTCCCACGCCGCCACATAGGAATATAGGTCGTCGTCGCGGCGCGCTTCCCCTTGATCCTGATGTTCCTCCCGGAAGTGCCCGCCGCAGGACTCCTCCCGCTCATAGGCATCCCGGCAAAGCAACTCCCCGAACTCCAGAAAATCCGCCACCCGCCCCGCCTGTTCCAGCTGCTGGTTGAAGGCATCGCCGCTTCCCGGCACCCGCACATTGCGCCAAAATTCCTCGCGCAATTCGGGAACTCGCTGCAGCGCCTGGGCCAAGCCCTCCTTGCTTCGCGCCATGCCGCACTTGTCCCAAATCAACAAGCCCAACTCCCGGTGAAAACTCGATACCGATCGGGTCCCATTGGCCGAAAGCAACTTCCGCGTCCGCTCCCGCACCGCCTCTTCCACCGCCCGAAACTCCGCTCCATCTTCCCGATATTGGCCCGGCTTTTGATCCGCAAGATAGTTAGGAAGGGTCGCCGGCACGATGAAATACCCATCCGCCAAGCCCTGCATCAGCGCACTCGCCCCAAGCCGATTCGCCCCGTGATCCGAGAAATTGGCTTCTCCCAAGACGTGGAGCCCCGGAACGTTGCTCATCAAGTTGTAGTCCACCCAGAGGCCACCCATGGTATAGTGCACCGCCGGATAAATGCGCATGGGCTGCGCGTAGGCGTTCTCCCCAGTAATCTGCTCATACATGGTAAAGAGGTTGCCGTAGCGCTCCCGGATTTTGTCCTCTCCAAGCCGCTTAATCGAATCGGCAAAGTCTAAATAAACCCCCAGTCCACCCGGACCCACCCCGCGCCCGTCATCGCACTGCTCCTTGGCCGCCCGGCTCGCGATGTCCCGCGGAGCCAAGTTGCCAAAGCTAGGATACTTGCGCTCCAAATAATAATCGCGCTCTTCCTCCGGGATGCTCGCCGCCGGTTTGCCGCAGTCCTCGCGGCGCTTCGGCACCCAACAGCGCCCGTCGTTGCGCAGGCTCTCCGACATCAGCGTCAGCTTGCTTTGGTAGTCGCCACTCACCGGAATGCAGGTCGGGTGGATTTGCGTATAACAAGGATTGGCAAACCACGCCCCCCGCTTGTGCGCCCGCCAGGTGGCGGTCACGTTGCAGCCCATGGCGTTCGTCGAAAGATAAAAAACGTTGCCGTAGCCACCCGTGCAGAGCAGCACCGCATCCCCCGCGTGCGAGGACACCTTGCCCGTCACCATGTCGCGCACCACAATCCCCTTGGCGTGCCCATCAATCACCACCAAATCCAACATCTCGGTTCGCGGATACATCGTGACGCTCCCCTGCGAAATCTCCTTGTTCAGCGCCGCATACGCTCCCAACAACAACTGCTGGCCCGTCTGGCCCGCCGCATAAAAAGTCCGCGCCACCTGGGTGCCCCCAAACGAGCGATTCGCCAGCAGGCCGCCATACTCCCGCGCAAAGGGCACCCCCTGAGCCACGCACTGATCGATGATTTGCACGCTCACCTCCGCGAGGCGGCGCACGTTGCACTCCCGCGCCCGAAAGTCGCCCCCCTTGATGGTGTCGTAAAAGAGGCGATAGACGCTGTCCCCGTCGTTCTGGTAGTTCTTCGCGGCGTTGATGCCCCCCTGCGCCGCAATGCTGTGGGCCCGCCGCGCGCTATCTTGATAGCAAAAACACTTGACGTTGTAGCCCTGCTCCGACAGCGAAGCCGCCGCCGCCGAGCCGGCTAAGCCACTCCCCACCACGATGATCGTGTATTTGCGGCGGTTCGCCGGGTTGATCAACTTAGCGGTCGCCTTGTGGCGGGTCCATTTATCCGCTAGGGGGACGCTGGGGGACCCATCGGGAGGAGTGTCGCTCACTCGCTGGGAAGAACTGGCTGGGGCCTCGTGGGGTTCGCTGATCATGGCTCGGGGGATGGACAAGTTTTAAGATTTGAGGCCGGTGAAAATGGCCAGCGGGATCGAGATATTGCCCAGAAAAAGACCCCAAGCAAACAGGTGGCCCGCAAGTTTGATCGGCTGGCGCAGCCGCGGCGTCGCCAGACCCAGGGTTTGAAAAACACTAGCAAATCCGTGGCTCAAGTGGCTGCAAAGCAAAAACATCGCCACAATGTAAAAGGCCGACACATACCAAACCCGAAAACCATCCACCACCATGTTGTACACATTGTGCACTCCCGGCTCGACCCAATACCGCGCAATCGCCGGATTGTGGTATTCATTGCCCAAGGCCCAAGTGAAATGCGCCAGGTGATACAGCACAAAGGCCGCGATCGTCAGCCCGCTCCAAATCATCACTCGCGAGGCCTTGGTCGCCTGCCGCACCGTCTCCACCGCATAGTTCCGCGGCCGCGCCGCCCGGTTCATCCGCACCAACTGCACCGTGCCCAACACGTGCAGCACCACCGCCGCCAACAGCCCGCCCCGGGCCACATACAACAGCGGACCCAAATCCTGCAGCTTCTTGGCATATCCATTGATCGCCTCCGGACCGCTGAAAATCAGCAAGTTACCCAGCAGGTGGGCCACCAAAAAGCCCATCAGCGCTGCTCCCGTGAGGGCCACGATGATTTTCTTTCCAATGGAAGAGTGATAAAAGCGAAGCAGGGACTGAACGAGGGGGAGCATGGCAGTGATTTCCTAAGTTTTACGCCTGCGGATTGCAAGAGGACGAAACGGAACCGAAAAGGCCGCGCCGCATCACTTCCGATACACCGCCGCGGCATCATAACACTTTTCAGCATACACCGGCACCAGCCCCGCCGCCTGGCAGCCATCCGCCCCCTCCCCCGCCAGCGCCACGCGCCGAAAAAAGCAACTCCGATACCCCGTGTGGCAGGCCCCCGCCCCGCGCTGACGCACCCGCAGCACCAACGCATCCTGGTCGCAATCCGCCAGCACCTCCACCACCTCCTGGGTGTGACCGCTCGTCTTCCCCTTGTGCCAAATCTCCTGGCGGCTGCGGCTAAAATACACCGCCTCCCCCAGCGCCAAGGTCAAGCGCAGCGACGCCGCATTCATATAGGCCACCATCAACACCGTCCCGTCGTCCGCATCCACCGCCACCGCCGTGATCAAGCCCGCCGCGTCAAACTTCGGCGCAAACCCCAGCCCCGCTTCCACCGTCTCGGCGTCGCGGCGCGGGCTAAACTGAATGCGATCGGCGATCAATGGGTCCATTCCCTTCACCCTGCCCACCCCCAGCCCGCTGGCAAGCCCGGAAACCAGCCGCCCACCTCACTCCGCCGCCGGAGTGGGCACGAAAACACAAGCCATGCCCGCCGCCGCCGCCGCTTGCACCCCCAGCACCCCATCCTCAAACACCAGACAGCGCGCCGGCTCCACCCCCATCCGCAGAGCCGCCAGCAAAAACATGTCCGGTGCCGGCTTCCCCCGCCGCACATCCACCGGCGTGATCACGGTCTCAAAAAGCTCCAAAATGCCAATCGCCGCCAAGCCCTGCCGCACAATCTCCGCCTCGCTGCCCGAAGCCACCGCCATCCGCTTGCGCCCCGCCTGCGCCCGCGCCACATCCACCACCGCCTGCACCGGCTTGATTTCATGGTGGTGCGCCAAATACCACTCCAACTTCGCCGCCTCCACCGCCAAAGGCGGCAGCGCCGTCCCAAATTGCCCATTCAGCGCCTCCACAATCGCCGCACTCGGCATCCCCGCAAACGCGTGATGCATCTCCTCCGTAAATTGCTCCGGGGGAAACCCATGCTGCCCCAGCGCCGCCCGCCACGCCTGCAAATGCAACGGCATGGAATCAATCAGCGTCCCATCGCAGTCAAAAATAAAGGCGTCAAACTCGCCCGGAGGAAAAAATAAAGTCACGGCAGCTATTTTTCAGTGGCCGCCGCAGCGGAGGGCGAAGCCGCCGCCGATGCCTCCGCGTCCCCCGAGGGTCCCGCCAACAGCGTCGACTCCACCGGAGCACTCCCACTGCTGCTCCCAAAAAGCCGCGTCAACATGCGCTTGGGAAAACTGCGCCCCTGGTCCTCCGCCGCCAATTCCTCCAGCGCCGCGCTCTTCGCCCCCTCCCAAGCCCCCGCAAATCCAGGCGCTTGCAACACCATCCGCTTCTCCGCCCGACTCAGCACCTCCAAGTCCCGCAACATCTTCTGCTCCGGCTTCTCATTCATCTGCCCAATCCGCAGCCGCAAATGCTCGTTCTCCTTCGCCACCGCCTCCTTGTCCCGCCGAATCATCTCATACTGCCGCGCCTCTAATTCCAATTTGTCCGACAAATGCTTCCGGTAGCGCCGCAACTCCCGCTTCGTCTTGAAATGCCCCCAAGCAGAAAAAAAGAAAAAAAGTAATCCCAACCCCAGTCCCCAAGTGAAGGGCTGAGCTAGATATTGCGTGGCGGTTTCCATACGGTGCTGCTTAAAAGCCTAAAAAAAGGCAAAGCCCCCTTCCCCAGGTTGCTCCCCTTTTGCAACAGTATAGCGCACTTTCTCCCCTTTTCAGCCCCTTTTCAGCCCCTTTTCCGCGCCGGCTTCCACCCCCTTCCCGCACTCTCCTCCGCGCCCGCCCAGCCCCTCCCCTCCTCATATTTTGAGGTTTTTTGTAATTTTCATGATTATCAGACTTTACAGGACTCTCCCGCTCCCCCATGCTGCCAACCTCATCCGGCTCTCCTAAAAAATCCCCCCCTTCAGGTCACCTGTTCCCTTTTGCAAAAGTGCCGCGCCTCCCCGCCCCCTCTCGCCCCATGGCCCCCGATTCCTTCTCCCCTCCACACCCCAACCCCTTCGCCGCCGACCTTTTCCCAGACGGGGCCCCACCCCCTGCCAAACCCCTCCTCCTTCACCCCCACGCCCACGACCAACTCGAAGCCCTCCTCGACACCCTCCAGCGCGCCTCCCCCGCCGCCGTGCGCCTCGACCAAGGCCAACTCATCCTCCTCAAAGCCCCCCGCGCCGGCTACGGAAAATCCCACCTCCTCCACCACTGGAGCGCTCGCGCCAGGGATCACGCCTTCTGCGTCCCCCTGACTTTCAACCCCGAGACCTCCCTGTCCTGGAAAGCCCTCCTCGCCCAACTGCTCGAGGCCCTCCACCAGCCCGCCCCCGATTCCTCCCTCACCGCCCTCGACCTGGTCGCCCGCCTCACCTTCGCCAGAATCCTCTCCGCCCTCCTCCGTAGCCGCCAACTCCCCTGCGCCCAACCCCTCGCCGCCGCCGCCGCCCTCGCCGATCGCCCCCTGGCCCTCCTCGATTTTGCCGACCCCACCCAAGCCGTCGCCACCTGGTTCCAAGAACACTTCGAACAACTGCTCCCCCCAGCCGTCGCACTCCTCTGCGCCGAAACCGGCCTTTCCAATCCCGCCGCCGCCCTCTGGTGGCGCGCCCTCTGCGGATACGCCCAAGCCGGCGCCGAGCCCGATCCCCTCCGCCTCGAAACCCTCCAATGGACCCTCAACCAAGCCACCGCCCCCGCGGGCCCACCCTCCGCTGGACTCCATTTCCTCAAAGCCCCCTCCGATAGCGATGCCTTCCACCAACAAACCTTAGGAGACCTCTGCCGCCTCACCGCCGCCTGCCGCCCCCTCATCTTCCTGCTCGACCACCTCGACGGCTTCCACGGCAGCAGCGGCAAAGTGCTCCGCCTCGTGCATGGGCTCAACGAATGGCGGTGCCTCTCCGGTCGCACCCGCTTCATCCTCAGCGTCAACCAGGACCTCTGGTCCCACACCTTCCTCAAAGCCCTACCCAGCGCCCTGGAAGACCGCCTCACCACCAGCGAAATCGCCCTCAGCGGCCTCTCCTGCGCCGCCGCCGCCGCCCTCCTCCGCCAACGCCTCTCCGCCTATCAAGTGCCCGAGCCCACCGCCGAGCGCTTCCTCGCCCACCTCGACCTCCCCGCCAGCTTCGCCCAAGCAGCCGACCACCCCCTCTCCCCCCGCGCCCTCCTGCGCCGCGCTTCCGCTGCTTGGCAAAACCCCTGGGCCGCCCCCAGCACCTCCCCGAGCCCCACATCCCCAACCCCCGATTCCCCCATCTCTTCCCCTTTCTCTTCTCCCACCTCTTACCCAGAAAACCTGCCCTGCCCCACCCCACCGTCCCTACCCAGCTCCGCTCCCGCCAGCTCTCCACCTCCCCTCGACCTCCCCCCAGACCAGGCCGTCCAGCGCCGCTTTCACCATCTGCGCGCCCACTTCAGCGCCTCGCCCGGACTCGTCCTCGAGCCCGATCGCCTCTTCCATTTACTCAAACTGTCTGGCCAACGCCTCGCCCTGGTCCGCTTCCAAGAGGCCCCCCTCCCCCACTTAGATGGCGCCGTCGTCGGCATCTGGCAATCCCCCGGTGCCCAAGTTCTCGTCGGCACCGAACCCTACGAAGACCGCCCCTACTGGTCCGCCCTCCTCGCCTTCGCCCAAGCACACTGCGACGCCACCCCCGGCGGCCGCCTCCTCCTCTTCTCCGCTGCCTCCGCTCCCCTCGACCTCCACGACTGGCTCCCCCAAGACCACCCTCAGCCCGAGCCCCCCCGCTTCCTCGACCTCCAAACCCTAGACCACCCCCAACTCGCCACCTTCTACGCCGCCGACGAGGTCCTCCGCGAATGCGAAGCCGGCTCCCTCCCCCTCACCTCCGCCGATGGCTTCGTCGCCATGGCCCCCCACCTCCAAAACCTCTGGAAA
>CALQKQ020000035.1 GCA_943331195.2 Akkermansia muciniphila
ATCAAAGCCCTCCGGCCGGTGCGGCACTCGCAGCAGCAAATGGAAGTGATTGTCCATGATGCAAAACGTCAGCACCTCCACCCCCAGGACATCCTCGTAAGCCCGCACCAGCTTGAGCAGCATCTCCTTCCCTTCCTCGTCGAGGAGATACTTCCGATCGTAAATCCGATTCACCACGTGAAAACACCCCGCCTGGGATCCATCGAAAAGAAAGGCTCGCGCAGGCATCGGAAGGAGGGGTCAGAGGCTTAACCAAAGATTCCCTACCTCAACCAAAAATCCAGCATTTTCCTTGCGAACTTTCCTCGCAAATTGATGGCCGGGGCGGCGCCTTCAGCCCAGGGGAAGTGACGCCAAACAAGGGGGGCGAGGCACCGGAACCGCAGTCGGGCGGCGGGTTGCGCCCCGACGGGGTGTGACGTGTCGGGGTCCCGGTGGCCTCGCTGCGGGCAGCCGTCGGGGGCGAGGTGGGCAGCCTCGGGACTGGGGTGGGGGCAGTGCATTTTTCGAAGTCAGAGCAGCGCATTTTTCCAGGTAATTTGGTTGGCGCTGCGGCATCCCGGAGTGCCCTGCAACGCCTCCGAAACCGCCCCTGCGCCCCCATGGCCGCCAGGGGTCAATTCTAATTGTCGCCAAGGGAATTTATCCTTGTCGCTGGATATGCGACAAGGAATCAGACCGGGACGGTCTGGCTACCTTGGGCCGCGCCAGCGCATTTTTCCAGGTAATTTGGTTGGGGGGGCGAGCTGGGCTGGGCTGGGTGGGTTGGGGGCTGGAGGAAAACGAAACGCCCCCGGAAGCGGGGGGCTTCCGGGGGCGGGCTGAGGGGAGGGAATGCGGCGGTGGGGCCGGATTATTTCAGGGCGAGTTTTTTGAGTTCGGCGGCCTTGTCGGTTTGTTCCCAGGTGAGGTCCTGGTCGTCTTTGCCGAAGTGGCCGTAGTTGGTGGTTTTGCTGTAGATGGGGCGCAGCAGGTTGAGTTGTTTGACGATGTCGGCGGGTTTGAAGGAGAAAACCTTGAGGACGGCGTCGAGGATGGTGTCGTCGCTGACGATGCCGGTGCCGAAGGTGTCGATGTGAACGCTGACGGGTTGGGGGTGGCCGATGGCGTAGGCGAATTGGACTTCGCATTTGGCGGCGAGGCCGGCGGCGACGACGTTTTTGGCGACCCAGCGGCCCATGTAGGCGGCGCTGCGGTCGACTTTGCTGGGGTCCTTGCCGGAGAAGGCGCCGCCGCCGTGGCGGCCCATGCCGCCGTAGCTGTCGACGATGATTTTGCGTCCGGTGAGGCCGGTGTCGCCTTGGGGGCCGCCGATGACGAAGCGGCCGGTGGGGTTGATGAGGAATTCGGTGTCCTTGAGCATCTTGGCGGGGAGGACCTTTTTGATGACCTTTTCGATGCAGAATTTTTCGATGTCCTTGTGTTCGGTGCCGTCGGCGTGTTGGGTGGAGATGACGACGTTGACGATGCGGGTGGGTTTGCCGTCGGTGTATTCGACGGAGACTTGGCTTTTGGCGTCGGGGCGCAGCCAGGGGGCTTTGCCGCTTTTGCGGATGGCGGTGAGGGCGGCGCCGACGCGGTGGGCCCACATGATGGGGGCGGGCATGAGTTCGGGGGTTTCGTCGCTGGCGTAGCCGAACATGATGCCTTGGTCGCCGGCGCCTTGTTCGGCGGTTTTTTTGCCTTTGGCTTTTTTGGCATCGACGCCCTGGGCGATGTCGGGGCTTTGGGCGGTGATGAGGTTCATGATGAAGACCTTGTCGGCGTGGAAGATGTCGTCGTCGTTGACGTAGCCGATGTCGCGAATGGCGGCGCGGACGATGCTTTCGTAGTCGAGTTTGGCGGTGGTGGTGATTTCACCGCCGACGACGACGACGTTGCTTTTGACGTAGGTTTCGCAGGCGACGCGGCTGGAGGGGTCCTGCTTGAGGCAGGCGTCGAGGACGGCGTCGGAGATGGTATCGGCAACTTTGTCAGGATGGCCTTCGCCAACGGACTCGGAGGAGAAAATGTAGGAACGGGGCATGGGCTGCGGCAGGTTGGGCTGGGGTGGGAGGAGAGGCGCGGGTTCCGCAAGAAAGCGGGACGCAACG
The DNA here is from genome assembly GCA_943331195.2 of Akkermansia muciniphila. GTDB lineage: Bacteria > Verrucomicrobiota > Verrucomicrobiia > Verrucomicrobiales > V1-33 > CAIZWU01. The sequence continues at coordinate 2,094 of CALQKQ020000035.1, forward strand.
ACGCATCATGATATGTTGATGCTTGCCAATCTGGGCGGCGGGGTCAATGGGGAAATGGGAGGGTGGGGTCGGGGAAATGGGGTGGGCGGGGCTGGATGAACTCTTGCAAAGGGCGGGCTTTTGGTTACAGAGGACGCCCCCCGGGCGCTCTGCATGGGGAGGTCTTGTTTTAATCACCCTTCTTTTGCTTTTTTTATGTCCATGGAAACCACTCTGATTCTGTTCAAGCCTGACGCCGTGGAGAAGGGACTGATTGGGGCGGTGCTGCAGCGCTTTGAGAGTGCGGGCTTCCGGGTGAAGGGCTTGAAGATGATGCATTTGAGTGAGGACGTGCTCAAGGAGCACTATGCGCATGTGGCGGACCGGCCGTTTTTCCCGGAAATCGTGGCGTTCATGCAGAGCACTCCGGTGGTGGCGTTGGCGCTGAGTGGGGAGGATGCGGTGAGCCGGGTGCGGGATTTGTTGGGGCCGACGGATTCGAGCAAAGCGCCTGCGGGGACGATTCGGGGGGATTTTGGGACGAATATGATGGTGAATGTGTGCCATGCCTCGGACAGCGCGGAAGCGGCGGCGGTGGAAGTGGCGCGGTTCTTTGCGGAGGGGGAGACCTTTTAGTTTTGGTGGGGCCAGCCGCTTCGGCGGTTTTTGTTATGAAAGCTTCTCGACCCGCCCGTTCTTCTGACCCGCGCCAGGCGGTGCGCCAGCATCAGCACACGGACTACGCCAAGGCGCCTAAGATTGGCAATGAGGAGGACCTCTATGCGATTGTTAAGGCGCAGAAGGCTCCGCTGTTGTTGATATTGGACGGCATTACGGATCCGCACAACTTGGGGGCGTGCCTGCGCACGGCGGATGCGGCTGGGGTGCATGCGGTGGTGGTGCCGAAGGACCGGGCGGCGACCCTGACGGATACGGTGCGGCACATTGCGTGTGGGGCGGCGGAGAGCGTGCCCTTCATGCAGGTGACGAACTTGGCGCGCACCATGGAGAAGTTGCAGGCGCTGGGGGTTTGGCTGGTGGGTTTGGCGGAGGAGGGGGGGCAATTGCTGTATGAATTGGATTTGAAGGGGCCGATTGGGGTGGTGATGGGGGCGGAAGGGCCGGGGATGCGGCGGCTCACCGGGGAGAAGTGCGATTTTTTAGCGCGCATCCCGATGGCGGGGCAGGTGGAGTGCCTCAACGTGTCGGTGGCCACGGGGGTGTGCCTTTTTGAGTGCGTGCGGCAGCGGCGCTAGGGGCCCAGGGGCTCAGGGGCGGCGGCGCGCTGGGCTGGGAGTCGGGGCGGGAGTGGGGGATTTGAGTTCGGCGAAGATGAGGCGGCCGGCGCTGGTTTGGAGGGAAGAGCTGACGGTGGCGAGGGCGGTGGAGCCGATGCGGTGGCGGGCGTGGTTGACGACGATCATGGTGCCGTCGGGGAGGTAGGCGATGGCTTGGTGGTCGTCTTTGCCTTCTTTGGCTAGAGTGAGTTCGATTTCGTCGCCGACGTTGAGATTGGGGCGCATCGCCTGGGCGAGTTGGTTGAGATTGAGGACGGTTAGGTTTTGGAGTTGGGCGACGCGGCCGAGGTTGCTATCGTTGGTGAGGAGGCGGGCGTCGAGGGCTTTGGCGAGTTGGATGAGCTTGGTATCGACCTGTTTTTCTTGGGGTTGGTAGTCGTCGTGGATGGTGACGCTGAGGGCGGGAGTGCGCTTTAATTGTTCGAGGCATTCGAGGCCGCGGCGGCCGCGGTCGCGGCGGATGGGGTCGGCGGAGTCGCTGAGGCCGTGGAGTTCATCGAGGACGAAGCGGGGAATGAGGAGGGTGCCGCCGAGGAAGCCGGTGGCGCAGATGCCGGGGATGCGGGCGTCGATGAGGATATTGGTGTCGAGGAGGAGGGGCTGGTGGATGACGCCCTCGTTGCGGAAGCGGACGTAGGGGATGATGAGGGAGAATTCTTGGCGGTTGCTGCGCAGGGCGAGGACGATGCCGAGGTAGCCGAGGGCGAGGTAGATGACGAGGGTGATGAGGCGGTCGTAGTCGTCGGGGTTGCCCCACTGAGGGGGGAGGAGGCTTTGGGCCCAGGGGACGCGGGTGAGGAGCCAGGCGCAGAAGACGCCGGTCATGAGGCCGAAGGTGCCGGAGCCAAAGCTGCGGATCGTTAGGTCTTTGAGGAGGAGGTCGGCACCGATGACGAGGAGTCCGAAGCCGCCCCCGAGCAGGGCGCCGCTCCAGGGGCCGAGGTCGCGCATGCCGGTGAATCCGAGGAAATAGCCGAGGAGGAGGCAGCAGGCCAGGAAGAGGATGCGGACGATGGGAATGGCGGAGCGCGCAGGCATGGGATGGGGGAGTATGCACGGGGGCAGGCTGGCTGTCAGGTGCGGAAACGGGCGGCGGGGGGCGGCGCGGGTTTGGGGTGGGTTTGGGGTGGGTGGGGGAGGATTTTTGCGGTGGTGAGGAGTGGAGGGAAGGCCTTGGGTGGGGGATGGCGGCTGTTTCTTTACAAACCTTGTGCGATCACATTGGGACCTTGCTGAAGGTGGCGGAGCTTCCGGATTATGCGGGGGCGATGAATGGGCTGCAGTTGGAGAATGGGTCGGGCCAAGTGGTGCGGCTGTTAGCGGCGGTGGATGCGAGTCTTCCGGTGATATGGCAGGCGGCGGCGCGGCCGGGGCCGTCGCTGTTATTGGTGCATCACGGGCTTTTTTGGAATGGGGCGCAGCGGATTGTGGGGGCGCATTTCACCAAGCTGCGGGCGGCCATGGAGGGGGGGCTAGCGCTGTACAGTGCGCACTTGCCGCTGGATGTGCATCCGCGTTTGGGAAACAACGCGCAGTTGGCGGCGGCGCTGGGCATGGGGAAGACGGTGCCCTTTTTTGACTGGAAGGGGATGCCTTTGGGTTTGCGGGCGAAAGTGGATCTGAGCCGGGAGGGCTTGCGGGAGCGCTTGGCGGCGGCGGTGGGGGGGCCGGTGCATCTTTGCCCGGGAGGGCCGGAGCGGGTGCGCGAAGTGGGTTTGATCACGGGAGGGGCGGGGTCGGAGGCCAGCGCGGTGGCGGCCACGGGGGTGGATACTTTTATCACGGGGGAGGGGCCGCATTGGAGTTATGGGGCGGCGGAGGAAGCGGGGATCAATCTGTTTTACGGCGGGCACTACGCGACGGAGACCTTCGGGGTCAAGGCGCTGGCGGCGGAGTTAGGGGAGGCGTTTCAGTTGCCTTGGGAGTTTTTGGATCATCCGACCGGATTGTAGAGCTGGGCGGGGCGCTTCTGGCGTATGGTGGTGGCTTAGGGAACCTTTGCGATGAAACTTACTTTTGGAACATGGCGGGCGGCGGCGCTGGTGGTGCTGGCGGCGGGGGCCTCGGCGGCGCTGGGGGCGGAGGGCTGGCGGCAGGCTTTGCCGGGTTGGGACTATCAATTTCCCCGGGATCACTTTAGCCACGACGATTTCCGCACGGAGTGGTGGTACGCTACGGGGCAGGTGAGCACGGCGGAGGGGCGGCGGTTTGGCTATCAATTCACGCTTTTTCGCCGGGGGGTGCGCCCGCCGGGGGACCGGGCGCCAGTGGCGTCGCGCTGGGTGGTCGACCACCTGCCGCTGGGGCACTTTGCCCTGACAGATATCACGAGTGGGCGCTTTTCTTTTGCGCAGCGGCTGGAGCGGGGGGCCTTTGGGCGGGCGGGGTTTCCGCCGCCTGGGGAGGCGCAAGATCGGCTGGCTTGGGTGGGGGACTGGGCTTTGGCGATGCCGGCGGACCAGAGTTTTCGGGTGAGCGCGACCCAGGCGGGGGCGGCGTTAGAACTTCGCTTGGAGCCGACGCGTCCGCCGCTGTTGAATGGGGAAAGGGGGGTGAGCCAGAAGTCCGCCGGGGTGGGCCAGGCTTCGCATTATTATTCGCTGACTCGCCTGCGCACGAGCGGCAAGGTGACGGTGGAGGGGAAAGACTATGCGGTGGCGGGCTTGAGTTGGTTAGACCGCGAATGGGGGACCAATCAATTGTCTCCGGAGCAGGTGGGGTGGGATTGGTTTTCGCTGCATCTGAGCGATGGCAGCGACTTGATGTTGTATCGCTTGCGGCGCCAGGACGGCAGCGCAGACCCCTTTTCTAGTGGGACCTGGCGGGGGCCGGATGGGACCACGCGCCACTTGCAGCGCGCCGATTTCATCCTAACGGCGGTCCCGGGGCGGACCTGGACGAGCGCGCGCTCGGGCGGGTGCTATCCGCAGGAATGGCAGATCCAGTTGCCGGGGGAGGGGGTGGAGCTGCGGGTGACGGCGTTGATGGCTAACCAGGAATTGGCCTTGGATCCGGTGGCCTATTGGGAGGGGGCGGTGGAGGCGCGGGGCAGCCGAGCGGGCGCGGCGCTCTCCGGGGAAGGCTATTTAGAAATGACGGGCTACAGCGGGCCGCTGCAGGCGCTCAAGCAGTGAGGGAGGGGGCCGCGCGGTTCACAAAGCCGGAGGAATCGGTGTGCCAGCCGGGGGGGAGGGCGGCTTCGAGCAGGCCAGGGAGGAGGCGCCCGGGGCTGTCGGCGCGCTGACCGGTTTGGGGTTCGGCGGTGCGGGTGGCGAGGGGGGGATCGGGCAGGCTGACGGCGACGAGGGAGCCGCTGTCGAAATGAATTAGGCCGCGGCAGGGGAGGGCACCGTTGGCGGCCTGGAGGGCGGCGGCGATGGGTTCGGGGAGGGGGTCGCCGGAGGGGGACCAATGGAGGAAGAGGCGCAGGGAGGTGGCGGGCACGGCGAGGGCGGCGGCGAGGGCGGGGCCTCCGGCGGCGACGGTGGGGTGGTATTCCGCTAACCAGGCGCTGCCGAGGCGGGGGTCGCCGACTTCCGGCGCTAGGATGAGGGGCAGGCCGCGGTCCAGAGAGGTCCAGAGGAGGGCTTGACCGCCTGCGGAGGCGAGGGGCAGGGCATTGAGGAGGACGTCGGAATCGCGGAGCAAGTCGGTGCCTTGGAGCATTTCCACTTGGGCGAGGACATCGCGGTCGGCTTTGGGGATCAGGCGCAGGGCACCGTCGGGTGCGGTTTCGATCCAGCCTAGGCCGTCGTGGCCGACGCGCCATTCCACGCGGAGGCGGCGGAGGGCGGCGCTGGCGAGGGTGGCGAAGGCGAAGTCGCCGAGGATGTGGAGGTCGTCGAGTTCTTCCATTTCCGCCTGGAGGTCGAGGAAGTGGTCGGGCCAGGGAGCGCTGGGGAAATCGGCGCGGAGCCTGGTATGGGAGATGGCGCTGGGGATGCCCTGGCGCTGGAGGAAGGCGGGCAAGTCGGGGTGCTCGAGCAGGGCGGGGGGGAGGAGGACGGGGACCTTGCCGGCTAGCTTGAGGGCGAGGAGGGCGAGCACGGCGGCGGCGCCGTCGGGCAGGACGACGAGGACGCGGCGGAGGGCGAAGGGTTCCCAGCGGCGCGCCAGGTGCATGGCTTGGGCGAAAAGCGTGCCGCGGGAGAGGCGGCGGCCGGGATCATCGGGGCTTTCGGCTTCGGCGATGGCGAGGCGCCAGGGGGCGCGGCTGAGGCCTTTGGCGAGGGCGAGGCGCAGGGGTTGGTTGACTTCGGGGCGCGAGGAGAGGCCTTCCTCGGCGAGTTGTTGGAAAAGGGTGCGGGCGCCCTCGGCGCTGAGTTGGTCTGGGGGGATGGGTTCACCCCAGACGGCAGTGAGGTGGACGGGGAAATGGCGGGGCCATTTGGTGAAGAAGCGGCCGCCTTCGAAGGAGAAAATAGAACCCCAGAGGGCGTCCAGATAGACGGGCACGACGGGGGCTTTGGCGCGCCGGGCGATGAGTTCGAAGCCTTTGCGGATCTCATTCATGAAGCCGGTGCGGGTGACTTGGCCTTCGGGAAAAATGCAGACTAAGTGGCCGGCTTTGATGAGGTCGACCATGGTCATGATGGCGTCTTTGGCGCGTTTTTCGGAGATGGGGACGACTCCGAAAAGGCGCATGAAGCGCGCTAGGATGGGGTTGTCAAAGAATTGGTCATAGACGGTGAAGATGAGTTCGCGTTCGCAGGTGGCGGATAAAATGAGGGCGTCGACGTAGCTGACGTGGCTGCTGATGATGAGGGCGCCGCCGGTTTCGGGGATTCGGCCGGAGTGCAGGCTGCGGGTGCGGTAGAGGACGCGGGCTAGGCCGAGGAGGGTGAAGCGCAAGAAGCTCTGAGGGATGATGCGCAGCACATAGACGGAGGTGGCGAGGCAGAGCAGGCCGAGCATGGCGAACTGCCAGAGCACGGGCACGCCGAGTTTGAGCCAGGCCAATTGGAGGACGATGGCGACCATCATGGCGAAGGCGTCGAGCAGTCCGGCGGCGGAGAGCATGCGGCCGCGCACGCGGGGTTCGAGGAGGTCTTGGAGGTGGGCGTTGAGCGGCACCAGGAAGACGGCGCTGGCGGCTCCCACGGTGAACATTAGCCCGCGAAAGGCGAGGCCGGAGGGGTCGACGGCGAGAGTGGCCACGGCACCGGCAGCCATGCCCAGGCCGCCGAGCGGCACGAGTCCTAACTCAATGCGCTGGGCGGACAGCCAGGCGGTGAGGAGGCAGCCGGCTGCGACGCCCGCGCCGACGAAGGCGAAGAGCATCCCGCCGCGCTCCGCTTGGGAGGCTTCGTTAGGCTCGATTTGGGTCGCGAGCTGGATGAGCATCAGCGTCAGGAGGACTGAGGAAAACCAGAAAAAGGAAACGCCTAGGGCGGTCAGGCGCAGCTTGCGCACGCGGAGCAGTTCCCCCAGGTGGTGGAAATGCTCCACCATCATGCCTTTGCGAAATTCTTCCTCGGTGTGGGACTCGGTGGGCTTCATCTGAAGCGAGAGCACCACCATGGCGAGGGAGGCGGCGGCCATCAGGAGCACGGTATAACAAGCGGCCCAACCGCCATCGGGGGGGGTGCCGGTCTCGTAGAAGTGTTCGAAGATCTTGCCGCCGACCCATTGGCCGCTGACAAAAGCGAGGATGGCGGACATTTGCACCCAGCCGGAGGCCAAGCCGATGAAGCGTTCGCCGACATATTCTTTAACGATGCCGCCCTTGGCCGGTTGCAGCACGGCGGCTTGGAGCGCCAGCAGGAAAAACAGGGCGGTGGCTATGTTGAACCAGTTCATCGCAAAGGCTCCGGCTAGGGCGAGAAGCAGGACGACTTGCGCTAGGCTGGACCAGAGCACGACTTGGCTTTTGCGGAAGCGGTCGGACATCCACCCGGCGACGGGGGCGAAAAAGAGCAGCGGAACCACGAGCAGCACGGAGACGATGTGGGCATAGCGGTCGCTTCCGGCCTTGTCTAGCATCACCTTGGCTAGGCCTAGCAGGGTGAATTGGGCGACCTTGTCATTGAAGGCATTTTGGGTCTGCACGACCAAAAGGCGCCAGAGCGAAGCCCAGTCCGGCCGCTTGGTGGTGAGTCCGGGTCGGGAAACATTTCCAGGGGCCGGCAGAAGAGAGATAGCGGAGTCGGGCATGAGGCAGAGGGCACTCATTTTCGCCGCGCGCGGCCGGAGAAGCAAGAGCCAGAGCACCGCGCCGCCGTCGGCTCTGGTGCGGCTGGCGGCAGGCCATCGCTGGCACCTGGAATGGCTGCAGGAATCGCTGGTACTCGGGCCGGTGGCGGGCGTAGTTTGGGCATGGAATCGACTTGTGAACTGACCGCGCTGCCGCTGCGCCAGCGCCTTCTGGCGGCCTACGAGGCCCACCTGCGCCGCGAGGGGCGGCCCCCGGCGTCGGTGTTTCGCTTTGCGGAGGCGGAGGGCTTTACGGAGCGCGACTTCTTTGCGGAGTTTCCCAGCTTGGAAGCGGTGGAGGCGGCGTGGTGGAGCGCGCAGTTGGAGCAGGTGATCGGGTCGGTGGAGGGGGGGGCGGAGTGGGAATCCTTCAGCGCCCGGCATCGCCTTTTGGCTTTCTTCTTTGCGTTTGCGGAGGCCTCGCTTGATTTCCGCTCGCTGCTTTTGCTGCGGCTGCAGGGGCGTTTTGTCCTGGCGAATCCTCCGGAGCTGGCGCGGTTTGAAGCCCGGTTTTTGTCCTTTGCGGAGCGCCTTCTGGAGCACGGTCGGCTCCACGGGGAGATTGCTTCGCGAGGACCCTTGGGGCGGGTCTATCCGCAGGCCGCCTATCGGCTTTTTCGCAGCGTGATTGACTTTCACCTGCGCGATGCGAGTCCGCGCTATGAGCGCAGCGATGCTTTTATTGAAAAATCGACGACGGTGTTCTTCGATTTGATAGGCCGCCAGGTGTTGGACTCGGGCTTTGACCTGCTGCGCTTTCTTCTCCCGGGGGGGCGGGGGCGTTTCTAGTTTTTTCTCATGGAATCGCCAGCAGACACAGGCGCGGGCCAGGACCGCATGCGCCACACCCCGCTTTCCCGCATGGCGGCCTTGGCTGGAGCGGGGGCTTCGGTGGGGTTGAACTATCTCAAATACTACGGCCAGCGGGCGGTTGCGGGCGGCCCGGCACCGGCGGCCCGCGAGGCGCTCGACGAGGCCAATGCGCGGCGCGTTTATGAGACCTTCAGCCAACTCAAGGGCGGTCCGCTCAAGTTGGCGCAGATGCTCAGCATGGATGAGCAACTGTTGCCGCGGGCCTATGCGTTGCAGTTTGCTCAGGCGCAGTATTCGGCCCCGCCGCTTTCTTGGCCGCTGGTGCGCCGGACTTTGGAGCGCGAGTTTCGCTTGCCGGTGGAGCAACTCTACGAACAATTCACGCCTCAGGCGGCGCATGGCGCTTCCATTGGCCAAGTGCACCGCGCCGTCTTCCAAGGCCAGGCGGTGGCCGTCAAAGTCCAGTATCCAGGCGTCGCCGACAGCCTCGCGAGCGATTTGCGGGTGGTGAAGCCGGTGGCTTTGCAGATGCTAGGACTGCGCGAGGTCGATGTCGCGCACTATTTTCAGGAAGTCGAGGCGCGCCTCCAGGAGGAGACCGACTACGCCTTGGAGCTGCGCCGCTCCGAGGAACTGGCGGCGGCCTGCGCCGCGCTGCCGGAGGTGCGCTTTCCTGCGTTTCATGCGGCGCGCTGCTCGGCTCGCGTCCTGACGATGGATTGGGTGGAGGGGGAAACCCTGGACCGTTTTGCCGACGGCCCGGCGAGCCAAGCGGCGCGCAATCAGATTGGTCAGGCCCTGTGGGACTTTTACGACTACCAAATACACACCCTGCGGCGGTTCCACGCCGATCCGCATCCGGGGAATTTTTTGGTGCGCGAGGGGCAGCTGTGGGTGCTCGATTTTGGGTGCACGCGGGCTCTCAGCGAGGATTTTTATGGGCGTCAATTTGCCTTGATGGAGCCGGCGCTGCTGCAAGACGAGGCCGCCTTAGTCCAAGCCCTGCGCGGGCTGGCCTTGCTGCTTCCGGAGGACTCGGCGGCGGAGACCGGGCACATCCTGAGCGTGGCGCGGTCCTCCATTGAGTTGCTGGCGCGGCCTTTTCGCGGGGCCAGCTTCGACTTTGCCGATCCCGGCTTCATGCGGGCTATTTATGAAATGGGCGAGGCGAGCCGTCAGGACAAGGCCTTGCGGCGCCTGCGCGGGGCGCGCGGCCCAGCGGAATCCATCTACCTGAACCGGGCCTTTTTTGGCTTGTATAGCCTGCTGCACCGGCTGCGGGCGGAAGTGCGCACGGGTCCGCCGCTGCCGCGCGCGGTTCCGGTCGGTTAAAAAATCTTGTCGGGCTCTGGCGCAGGCCTTAGGTTGGGCGGAATATTGCCGGGAGGGCGGCGGCGCCGCAGCTTGTGCGCCAAACGCCCCCCAGCCATCATTTGCCCCCTGCCATGAAAACCCTTCCCCAACTCACACTCGCCCTGGCCTTGGCCTGCACCGCTTCTGCGGAGGTTTCCACCGTCGCCCAGCCTGGGGGCAAACTCACGGGCGTGCCCGCGATTCAATTTGTCAAAGTGGCGGACGGCCTCGTCGACCCCGTTCACGTCACTGCGCCCAAAGACGGTTCCGGCCGCCTGTTTGTGTGCGAGCGGCCAGGCTTGGTGCGCATCGTCAAGGATGGCAAGTTGCTCGACAAGCCCTTCCTCGACATCAAGGACAAGACCCTGAGTTCCTTTTTGGAGGAAGGCCTTTTCGCCATCGAATTCCATCCCAAATTCAAGGAAAACGGCCTGTTTTACGTGTCCTATTCCGACCTCTGGTTCAACGGGGCTACGCTTTTGGTGCAGTATAAGGTTTCCGCGAAAAACCCTGACAAGGCGGACATGGATAGCGCCAAGGTGATCATGCAGATCGATTTTCCCTACTGCAATCACCACGGCGGCAAGATGGCCTTTGGGCCTGATGGCTACATGTATATTGGCGTCGGCGACGGCGGTTGGGAAGGCGACGTCCTCAGCGCCGGGCAAGACCTCAACATGCTCCTGGGCAAGATGCTGCGCATTGATGTGGAGCACAGCACCCCCGACCGCGCCTATTCCATCCCCAAGGACAATCCCTTCCTGACCCCCTTGCAGCAGATGACCCTCTTCGGGGTCACCGAAAAGCAGTTTTCCCAAATCCACCCCAAGGCCCGCCCGGAAATCTGGGCTTACGGCATTCGCAATCCCTGGACCTTCTCGTTCGACCGCAAAACCGGCGACCTCTTCATCGCCGACATCGGGCAAAATCACTGGGAGGAAATCGACTTCCAGCCCGCCGGCAGCAAAGGCGGAGAAAACTACGGCTGGAAGTTCATGTGCGGCAGCCACACCTTCCCGATCGAAGACGAAAAGACCAACCCGCGCGTCGGCGTCCTCCCTATCGCCGAGTACAGCCACGTCGACCAGGGCATCTGCGTCACCGGCCTGGGCATCTACCGCGGCAAAGATTATCCTAGCCTCGATGGCACCTACTTCGCCACCGATTGGGGCACCGGCAAGGTCTGGGGCTTGCAAAAGGATGCTGCGGGGACCTGGCAAATGCAGGAAATGTTGGACCTCGACACCCCGATCCGCCCCACCAGCGGCGGCGAAGATGAGGCCGGAAATATTTACATGACCCATGCTAGCGCCAACTACGGCGGCCCCGTGGACCCCTATACGGGCGAACGCGGTGCCCTCTGGAAGCTGGTCCCCGCTGACAAGGTCCCCGCCGGTGCCGTCACCGCGCCCCTCCAGAAAAAATAACCCCATTACACCGTCCGGCTGCGGCACGCCCCAGCTGGTTTCCGCCCGGGGTTGACGTCTTTTGTCAGCCCCGGGCTTTTCTCATCCCTCCTGCCCCATGTCTTTCCTCCCCACTCTTGCCTGCAGCGCCCTGCTGATCCCCTGCGCCCTCTTCGCCGCCGATGCCGCCGAACCTGCGGCGCCCGCCGCGCCCGAACACGAGCATCACGCCGATGCCGCCACGGCCAGCGCCGGGCGCAAGATGGAATTGATTGAGGGCCTCAGCTCGGCTGATTTCCTCCGCCTCAGCGCCAAGCCGAAGACGGTCGAGTTGGTCGTTATCGCGGTCTACAACGACGAAAATTACGGCATGAATTTCAACGGCTACGCCAAGGGCGGCGCCACCTACACCATCCCGCTGGGCTGGGAGGTCGAAGTTAGTTTTATCAATCCTAGCCCGGTGCCGCACAGCTTGATCGTGATTGAGAAGGATTCCCTCAAAAAGCTCCAGGTGCCGGAACCGTATTTCAAAGGCGGGGCTGTGCCAGAGCACCTCAAAGGCATGTCCTACGCCAAGAGCCGCTTTCAATTCACCGCCGACGAGGTTGGCGACTACGCCCTGGCCTGTGGTTTCCCTGCTCACGCCTTGAACGGGCACTGGATCGCCCTGGAAGTTTCTGCGGAGGCTAAGGAGCCCACCCTGAAGCTCGGTGCTGCCGATGCCAAGTCGGCTAGCCCCGCCAAATAGCCTGCCAAATAGCCCGCCAAATAGCCCGCATGTCCTTTCTTGATCGCGCCAGCAGCGTGGCCCCTCCGGGCTTCAACCGATGGCTAGTCCCGCCCGCCGCCATCGCCGCGCACATGTGCATCGGGCAGGTTTATGGCTTCAGCGTCTTCAAAAAGCCTTTAGCTAGGGCGCTGGGCATCAGCGCGCCGGGGCCGGGGGACTGGAGCGAAGTCAACGTCGGCGTCGCCTATTCCATCGCCCTGGTGCTGCTCGGTTTGTCGGCGGCCTTTTTTGGAAAATGGGTGGAGCGGAGCGGCCCGCGCAAGGTGATCCTGGCTAGCCTATGCTGTTTTTGCGGCGGCCTGGTGCTTTCGTCCTTGGCGGTGCAGTTCCACCAGATCTGGCTGCTCTATCTTGGCTACGGCTTGCTGGGGGGCATTGGCCTCGGCTTGGGCTATATCGCCCCTGTCTCCACCTTGGTAAAATGGTTTCCCGACCGCCCCGGCATGGCTACGGGCATGGCCATCATGGGTTTTGGCGGCGGCGCTCTGATCGGCGCGCCCCTCGCCGAGGAACTGATGAAGCATTTCAGCAGCGCCACCAGCGTCGGTGCCCGCGAAGCCTTCTTGGC
>CALQKQ020000036.1 GCA_943331195.2 Akkermansia muciniphila
AGCAGCGGCGGCAGCGAGGTTTCCGCAAAGCAGACAGCTGCATTCCGCACGTTTCTCTTGAGGGATACGAAGGAGACCTTCTTCCATAAGCGTGGCGGCGCGCTTATGGGGTCGAATGATTCGAAACGCCCCAGCATTGCCGCTGCAGCACAGCGCCACCCACGCAACTGTAGCAGCAAAGCACGACATCGTCATCCCGACCAACGCGGCGACCGACATCGTTGATGTTGCCTGGGCCATCCTAGCTAGTATGACAGATCTATTTTGATAAGGCGACACCAGCGCCGATTAAACCAAAGCAAACACCCCCAATAATGTCGCCTCCGAAGCAACTGCTTTATTAGCCAACCGCGCTGTTGATATCCGTTGTGCGAACCCAGCGATCGAGCGATTTTCTTTTCTAGAGTCAAATTGCACTAGTACACCTCCTTTGAATTTCCACACATCAACCAACTAAAAATATGCTCTACACTATTGCCGTCATTCTCATTGTTCTTTGGATTCTGGGCCTCGTGACCAGCGCCACGATGGGTGGATTTATCCATTTGCTACTCGTGGTTGCCGTCATTATTTTATTAGTTCGCCTCATTCAGGGTCGCCGGGTTCTGTGAAATGAACATCGGTCATATCCGGCACCTCTAGGTTCGAAGCGGTTGGGTCCGCGCCAATTTATGTGCCGCTTCTTCCCTTTTGAAATCCCACTCTTCGCGAAAATGAATACCAAATCTGCAGTTGCCATCCTCCTCATCGTTGTCGGTATCGTGGCCTTTGTTTATCAAGGCTTTAGCTATACCACGACTGAAAAAGCAGTAGACCTCGGGCCCCTCCAAATCAACACCGAGAAGGAGCACGTTTTCCCAATCCCCCCCATTGTCGGGGGGATTGCGCTTGTGGGCGGCATCCTTCTCCTTGTGGTTGGCGGCAAGCGAGTCTAAAAGAGAATTCGCCTGCCACCAGGTTAAAGTGGTATTGATCGCGCGACTAACTGGCATTTTATCTTCAACTGCTGTGTCTTGGAATCAAATTGAAAGACTTGACGCAGCACCCTGGATATGTGTTCCAGACGGTGCCTTATGCCTAAAGGCACCGTCCGTTTTAATGAAGTGGACTCCAAAGACGAGCCCACTAGCTAAGCGATGATTGGGCTGGACTTGAAGGAGGGAAACCTCGGCCTCATGATAAACGGCCCCAAGGGAAACCCAGGCGAAAGAGAAATGATGTCGAATTTCAAGCCCGTGTGGCGCTGGAAACGCTTGAGGGCGAGAAGATGATTCATCTGGTCGCCAAAAGGGTTGAGGTGCACCCGGTGCAGCTTTCGAAATGGAAGAAAAAGTCTGGTGGTTGGCGCGTCGGGGGGGGGGGGCCAGCGGGGTCAACAGGGCCTTTGGGGTGGATGAGGCCAGCCTGGACAAGGTCTGCGCCCCCCTGCACGCCAAGATTGGCACGCGGTGGTACAACTGGACTGGCTCCGAAAAAGGCTAAACAAATCGGTCATTGCGGGAAAGCCGCGGGTTGATGGAAAAAGAAACTTCTTAAATCAGTCAGGGGCGGCAGGCGGCGCGGTTGGCGGTAGCGCGGTCCTCGGCGGCCTATCAAACCGGTGCCGCATGGGAAGGCGGACCGTCAGGTGTTGCGGGTCGTGGATGTACTTTATCCTAAAACCGGGAGTTGAAAGCTGACTAGTGGGCCTTTTTTCCTGATAAGGACGGGGGATGAGCCGTTTTCTTTGGCCTCAGGAGTTTCACCCATGGGGTGAGTCCTTTTCGCGGTCAAAAGCCCCCGGCGCATCGTGGGCGGTGGACCCGCCCGGCGGGCGGGGGCACCCCACAACGCGCCCATGTCATGGAAAAGTGCGCGATGGGGCCCGCCGATTAGGCCGCCCCTGCAGGGCTCGATGCCCTTTTCGGCTCGATACTCAGGGCGTTGCCCTGGGCTGGCGTAGGCCGCGCCGTTGGCGCGCAGAATCGGCGCCCGATGGGGCGCACCATGATTGTACCGCGCCGCCCAGACCTCGCCGCAAAAAGTCCCCAAAGGACCCTTCCAGCATGCGGAACTCACTGATCATCAATACACGTAATGTGGAAAAATGGACTTCTGGCGGTCAGGTTAGCCCAAGCACCGGGCCACGCTCTGGTTTGCTGCGCCCCAACGGGGCACCCTAAGTTAGCCCAGGGCAGCGCCCTGGGTTTCTTCAGCACAAAAAGGAATTTGAGCCCTGTAAGGACGCCCTAACGGCGAATCAGACAGTTCGGCAGGGGTACCAGCGCGGCAGCCCCAAAAAGGCCACACGCGAAGCGAAAGCCTCCCGCGCCAGCGCTCCGTGCCCACCCAATACGATAGTCAACTCGCGATTTTAGCTTTATCTGGAGGTCCACCCTTCGGCCGCCGTCCGCTCATGACCCTTGCTGGAGCGAGACCACTAGGGGCTCAATGAACCGCAAGCGGATGCTGGGTTTTCGGCGCGATGGGGTTGGAAGCGATCTGGTCCGCCCCGGACGACCGTCCCCGACCGCAGCCGCCGGGAGCAGGGTTAAATAGGAGGAAATCTACGTGAAGGAACACACCACCCTGAGCGCGTTGCGGGCAGGCCTTGAGGCCACGGCGCCACGCTGCCCGTAAAGGCAGGCCGCCGAGCCGAGCGCTAGTGGGGGCTGAAATCATTCGCACGGCTCATCGCGCAGGCTGAGTTTCCGCCGCCCGGATTTTTCGCCTGGCAAGGATCAACCGTTGATGGTGCTCTGCACGCTGCTTTCGATGATGCCCGCGGCGATGGCGTATCGCGTGAGGCTGGCAGTCTCGTGGATATTGAGTTTATCCATCACCTTTTGCCGATGTTTCTCCACCGTTTTGATGCTGATGTTGAGTTGGTTGGCTGTCTCCTTGTTCGCTTTGCCTTCGGCGATGAGTTGAAGCACTTCCATTTCACGGGAGGTGAGCTTGGCGGCATTTGGTTTGGGCAATTCTCCTTCTGCGTGGGCTTTGCGCTGGTGGTGGAATCTGCGCTCAGAGATGCTTGGGCTGTAGAAACGCTTGCCTTGGAACACCGAGCGGATGGCGGCGGGAAGAATACTGGCGGCGGTTTGCTTGATCAGGTAGCCGGCGGCACCCAGGGCCATGACTTGCTCTACGTAAGCATCATCACTGTGGGCGGAGAGGATGATAATCTTAGTGCTAGGATAGCTATGCAGAATCTGCCGCGTGGCCTCCATGCCGTTCAGCAACGGCATAGCAATGTCCATGACGACTACTGATGGGCGAAGCTCTGCGGTCAAGCTAACTGCTTTGCGTCCGTTCTCCGCTTCTCCCACGATCATGAAATCCGGCTCCCTTTGTAAAACGGCACACAGCCCAGCCCGAACGATGTCATGGTCTTCAGCTAACAAAATAGAAATGCGACTCATGGTGCTCCAGGATGGTTGGGTTTGGTGGGATAAATGAATGCCCCTCCGTTATGTACGCTGCGAATGGCCTCAGGCAGGCGCTTCGCGTCGGTCTGCTTTACGAGGTAGCCCGCGGCTCCCAGGGCTTTGGCTTTGTCCACGTAGGCGTCATCGCTGTGGGAGCTGAGGACCAGCACTCTGGTGGATGCTGTGGTTTCCATGATAAGGCGGGTGGCTTCTAGGCCATCGATCAGCGGCATGGTGATGTCCATGATGACGATGTCTGGACAATATTTGCTGGCCAACGCTACGGCTTGCCGCCCGTTTTCAGCCTGACCCACAACTTTGAAATCGCGTTCGCTGGATAGAAGGGTGAGGAGGCCTGCTCGCATTTCAGGATGGTCTTCGGCAATGAGGATGGTAATGGGGTTCATGGGGAATGGGGGCAGGAGGAAGCACCAGTGGCGGGCTAGGAGGGAAGGCTGACGGAGACCTTAGTCGGACCACCGGGCTGGGATTGGATTGAAAACCTACCGCCGATCATCTCCACGCGTTCTCGCATGCCGAGCAGTCCGAGACGGTTTTGCTTGGCGTTTTCCATGGCGAAGCCGACGCCGTTGTCCGTGATTTCCAAGCAGGCAGACTTCCCTTGCTGCGAAAGCTTTACCCGAATCTCCGTGGCTTTGGCGTGGCGCAATATGTTGGCTAGGGCCTCCTGGGTGATACGATAAAATGCGGTGCGGGCATCAGCAGCCAAGCCCTCGGCGCTAGCATCGGCGCTCAAGTCTACGGGTAAATGTGTACGCTGGGTGAACTCTTGAACGTAAGTCCGCAGCGCTGGCATCAGCCCCAGGTCATCAAGCATCGAGGGACGCAAATCCCGCGCGAAGCGGTGCACGGTGTCCACGGAGTGGGCCACTGATTGTTGCGCTTCGATGATCCTTTCTTGGAGGCTCGCTGGGTTCTCCGTCGCTTGGGTTTGGAGCGCAGCTAGCCGGTAGTTGATGCTAGTGAGGGACTGGGCAATGACGTCATGCAGCTCCCGGCTTACTCGCTTACGCTCCTCTTCCTGGGCGACGATGATTTGACGTGATAGGTGACGTTGCTGCTCCTGAAGTTGCTGAGACTGGGAAAGCAACTGGATGGCCGTCTGCTGACTGGCCTTCAGAGCGTCTTCGATTTTTAGCCGACGTACCATTTCGCGCTCCAGGCGCTTGTTGGTGGCCGTCATCACGGCGAGGCGGCGCTGCACTTTTTCTTCTTCGTTCCGTGCGGTGCTGTCGTTGTAGAAACACACCACGCCGTAATCGCCGCTGGGTAGCGTCACGCGCTGCAGAGACCATTCATAGACCTTCATAAGCTTCGTGTCCTTGCGTCGGGCGGCTAGGTCGGGAGCCTGGTACGGTTCTCCGGTGTCCAAAGTATGGCGGAATGCTGCTACGATGGCGTTTGCGGTATCACAGGACCAAAGGGCGTGCACAATTTCGGAAAAATCCTGGCCCATCGCGGGTGTGACATTCAGGAAATCAGCCAGGGCGATGGAGTTCATTTGCTGGAGCCGGAACTGGGCGTCCACGACGTACACCCCGACGGGTGCTTGCTGAATCAGGGCTGTGAACAAGGCCTCATTGCGCCGGAGGCTCTCCATGACGTTCTTCTCGTGCGTCACGTCGAACGCCGCCAGCGTAGCACGCACTGGTTGCCTCGCATTCCCCTCTCCCTCGAAATAGACTTGCTTGCGCACCCGCAGCCAATGCACCTCTCCATTCGGCCAGACCACCCGGTGATCCATCGAGAAACATCCGACACCTTTGGGGTTTAGGGATTCGGCGGCGAGGGGCGCAATTTCGGCTAGGTCATCCGGGTGAAATGTACCGTGAACCATCGCTCGGGGCACCGCCATGGGGCCTGACCCTAGGCCATAAAGTGCAGCCGCTTCCGCGCTCAAATGATTCAATCCCGTGCGATAGTCCACGTCTGCTAGGGCAAGGCCCGCGACTTGCACGCCAAGGGTGAGCCTTAGTTTGCTTTCCATCAGACTATCGCTGACTTGTCGCCGGGCCGTGACGTCTAGGTTCGTGCCCACTACCCACTCAGCCTCTCCGACCTCGTTGGTGCGCACGGCCTCGAAGCATTCGATATCCCGGCGCTCTCCATCCGAGGCCCGCAGAATACGGAAGTTCCGAGTACCACGGCCCAAGGCGCGCACCGTTTCGACCAAGATTTTTTCCTGCTCTGGCAGTTCCTCAGGAAGCACGGCCGAACTCCATGTGGCATAGGTCACTAGGCCATCTGCGGTCGGCTCTATACCATAAATATGGAACATCTGCGCATCCCAGCGGACTTCATTTCGGAGTATGTTCCACTCCCAGATCCCTACGTGGGTCGCATCCGCCGCCAGCCGCATGCGCTCTTTGCTCGTGCGCATGGCTTCGGAAATCAACTTCTCCTCAGTCACGTCAATGAGGGCCATGGTGCCATGCACCGGATACCGTGCCGTGGCTGGCCCGTCGAAGATGATCTTCTCCCGCACGCGCAACCAGCGCACCGCCCCGTCAGGACGGATGATGCGATGTTCCGTGGCCAGCCATCCCGTGCCGTCAGGGTCCAGAGATGCCGTTAGGATTGGCTCTAGTCTCGGTAGGTCACCAGGATGCACCAAGGCATGCACCTCATGCCGGGGCACAATCAAGGCCGTGGTTCCCAGACCGAACATTCTAGCTGCCGCAGCGCTCAAATGCTTCACGCCGGACTCATAGTAGACCTCTGCTAGGGCTAGCCCTCCCACCTCCACACCCACGTCAAGTCGGGCCTCGCTGGCCCGCAGGAGATTGTCCGCAAGCTTGCGGGCCGTGATATCCCTTATATTGCATTGAATTACGTTGACCCCATTTTCCTCATAAAGATTCGCCACCACTTCCACCTCTTGAAGCCGACCATCCCGGGTCTGGAGGGGCAGATCCTCGTAGCGCACCTGCCGATCCTTTTTAATCTTGAGGAACATGGCCTGGCTAGCGCGGGCGTCATCCGAGCGCCCAATTTCCCACAACTCTTTGCCGATCAATTCCTCTTGGGGGTAAGCCAGCAGTTTGCACATGAACGGATTGACTGCTGTGATCTTGCCCGATTCATAATCCAGCAAGAGCACCCCATCCTGCGCGGCCTCAAATAGTCGTCGATAGCGGATTTCAGAAATGGCCAAGCGTTCTGCCTCCAGCTTCCTTTCCGTAATGTCCACCATTACTACGCTGCATTCATGGTCGGTCGTAGCCGCTTGAGTGCGCAGCTTCACGATCCGTTGCGTCCCGTCGTTCAGGGTCAAGGTAAAGTCCGCTTCTCGCCTCAAGGTCCCGTCAAGCGCGGCCGCTAAGAAAGCGTGAAACTGCTCCCGCTGTGACGCGGAGACGTGCAGGGAGAAATTCAAACCGATCAACTTCTTTCGCTCTATTCCAAGCAGGCTGGCGGAAGTGAGATTTGCCATCGAGATGGTGCCCTCTGGCGTAAGCGTGAAGTAGCACACCGGGGACAAATCGTAGAGGCAGGTGTACTGTTTAAGCAATCTCGCTGAGCGGGTGCGCTCCGCGAGCAGTTCCGCGTTCTGCAGTTCTAATTCTACCTGATGGACCTGCAACTCATGCAGCAGCCTCTGCGTGTCGCTTGCCAGAGCGTCCTCTGATGCACCAGCGGGACGACAGGTACCTGGCTTAGCAGCGAGCACCTGAGGAGGAAGGTCACACGAAGGAGCCATCTTGGCGCTGCGAGAGGGCTTTTTCATTGTTAATTGATTTCGCCCACTATGCACCAGGTCGGAGAGAAGATGCGGTATTTATCATGGAGAGGATTCGGGGGGGGCTGAGGCAGCACAGCTCAGCACTCGGACCTTGCCACGATACCGCAGGACAAGCGCCCCGCAGATGGGGTATTACCCTACAAGAAACCGAGCCTTCGGATCCCTTCTTCCCCCTTTAGGCTGTCACCTGCTTCTCTAGGGTGGTTTCCTGGCCCCGCAGCTTGGCTTACAGTGTCTTGGCCACGGTGCCAGCGGCAAAGGTAATGACTACACCGTCGTTCCGATCATCCAGGGTGCCATGGGGCACGATGCGCCCGGGGAACCAGCGCCCGTCGCTCGCTCCGATCGATACCTTCTCTGAGATCAGCCTTGTGAGCGTTTGATCCTTGCCCGTCTGAATATCCGTGCTGCGGAGCTGCCGTAAGAACGGGTCAGGAATGTGGGCAGCCGCGCTCCGCATACCCTGAATCCGCCGCCGATGCTGTGGTCACCCGCTCCACGCCGAGAACCGCCCAGGCCGCCTGAGTCGCCCCCACCAGGCACCCCCCGGCAATCACCGGCGACGACTATTCAGCAAGCGTGCTGGTCAACGGCTTACCCATCAAGCGGGTTTCACCCCATATGCTTAATTCAACCAGCCGGTTATGGTAGTTAGGTAAGGAGGGCGCCTGGTTCCTCGTTACGAAATCAAAAACTACCACAACCATGAAACATCTCTATTTAAAGTCTTCCGCCGTCCTTCTCTTGGCCCTCATGTCCAGCAGCCCACTTGCCCGAGCTGACGAAAAGGACACCCTTAATGCCACGGAAACGATGTTTGTGAAGAATGAGGCTGCCGCCGGCAAAGCAGTGGTAGCCGTCGCTCGACTGGCTGTGGGCAAGGCCAACAAGCCAGAGGTCAAGACCTTGGCTGAAACCCTGGTGAAAGACCACAGCGCTGTGAACGGCGAGTTGAAAGCCCTAGCCACGCAGAAGGGCATCGAACTCTCCGCCACCATTGATCCCGAAGATGCCGAAGCGCTTCAGAAGCTAGAGAAATCCGATGGCGCTGAGTTTGATAAGAAATTTCTTTCCCACATCATCAGCGGTCACAAGAAGAGTGTCCATAGTTTCGAAGAGTGTGTCAAGGACGGCAAGAATGTCGACCTGAAGACCTGGGCTGCCAAAATCCTCCCGACCCTTAAGGCCCATCTCGCCAAGACGGAAGGATTGGCCGGCAAATAAGCCCGTCTCCCTAGATTTTCTCCGCCTATGCTACATCATTCCTTTGTGCGATGTATGCTGGGCGGGGAAGCTAGTACAGGAAAATCGGATTCGCGGCAGCATTCTCGACAGCTAGAATAATCGTCGGCTCTTACCTTTCGTGGCTATAGCCTGCCATCATGAGAAGTCCCCTGCGCCCTTCCAGCATGAGTGATCCGCAACAAAAAGCTGTCGAGCAACTCAACCGCATCATCGCCCTCACCCCTGATGGCTACCGGAGGTATGGGAACGCGGGCAAGCACGAGAACCTTGCTGTGTTGGCCCTGACCTTGCGTTGCATACCCGAGCAACATGCCACGTATGGCGGGTGGCTTCTGCACGAAGTGCTGGTACGGGGCGGAACGGCGGAACATGAGAGGAGTGACAGCCTGGGTTTTCTGCTCCGCACATGGATGAACCTAGAATCTGTGGTTTCTTCTGGAAGCACCGCCGCCATTCTTGAGGCTTGCATCACGGGGGAGGCTGCCGCGCTCAAGGAATACGACTGCGTGTTGCTTGAGACCTGTGTCGCTGGGGACGTTTACAACGTTCTCTGCCTGCAAGAACAGGAGACCTAGCGCGCCATCCGGCGGCGGCATCGCACTTGGCTGCGCTCCCCGTGCCTGACCTCACCATCAGAACTACCTCCGCTAGAACTGACTCCCATGGCATGCTCGAAGGAGACACCGATGAGGCCTTCGCGCCATGCACGCTCCCGCGCTGTAAATGAGGGCCGATGAACCGTCCTAAAGCTTTTTCAAACCCGCTTTCTCCCCAAAAACACAACCCTACAACCAACTAAAAAAATGAACACACCTACCGAAGCGCTCGGAAAAGATCTCAACTCTCTGGTCGACCATGCACGCGACCTTATTTCCGCCACCGCAGATATAGCGGGGGACAAAGTTGCCGAGGCTCGCAAACGCCTTTCCGAGGCCCTGGATAGCGGCAAAGACTCCGCGAACCACGCCCGCGACAGCGCCGTGCGCTACGCGAAGTCAGGCTGCGAGAGCGCCCGAGCCCATCCTTATCAAATCGTAGGAATGGCTCTCGGCCTCGCCGCCCTTATTGTGGCGGCGACCCGCCTCAACACGTACCGCAGGGACTAGCTTTGCCCTGTACATTTCCCGCGCCAGCAGGGGCCAAGTCGCAGTGACAAACAAGCGCATCGCCCGGTGACTGCGTCCCATAGGCAAGAGTCGGATGGAGTGACTGAAGGTCGAAATGCAGGGGGCGAGGCCTCGCCTCCTGCTTATTCTCCGGCGAGTGATGGCTCCGGGGCGCTGCTTCCTGCTGGGTTGGATGTTTTTTCCGCAGGCGTCGAAGCAAGGGACTTTCAGCAGCGGCTTGATAGACGAGGCGGCCAGACAACGCTCCTGCAAGGAAGGAGGTAGCGCGACTATGGCGGGTGAAAGACGGCCCCGATTTGTCCTGGTATTACAGATGGCGGATAGGGTTGGCACCTGGACAAGCTCCGGGGTTTGGTGGCGAGGTGGGGCGAGCCATTGCGGGAGGAGAAAACCTCGGAGGAAAGTGCCATTCGGGTCATTTCTTTCGACCCCACCAAAGTGCTTATGGAAATCTGCGGACTCGCGGTGGCCATTGCAGCTTGCGGGGAGGGGCAAACCGGGAGAGGGGGCAGGATGGGACGAAGCAGTCAATCTAAGGGGAGCACGCCGGAGCGCCAGGCGGCGCGTCGCACCATGCGGGAGCGGGAGATCGATCCCAGCTATGGGATGGGGCAAAATTTCATGACGGATCGGGCGGTGGCGTCGTGGATTGTGGACCAGTTGGAGGTGAGGCCGGAGGATACGGTGTTAGAGATTGGGCCGGGAATGGGGGCGCTGACGGAGCATCTGGTGAAGAAGGGGGCGCGGCGGGTGATTTTGGTCGAGAAGGATGACAAATTGGTGGAATTGGTGCGGGGGAAGTTTGGGCATTTGCCGGGGGTGGAGGTGGTGCATGGGGACGCGATCCGCTATGACATGCGGCCGCTGTATGCGGAGCAGCCACTCAAGGTGTTGGGGGCGCTGCCCTATTCCTGCGGCACGGAGATCATTCGGAATGTGATGGGGCATCCCAGCCCGGCATGCCGCGCGGTATTTACTTTGCAAAAAGAGGTGTGTTTGAAATTGAGCGCTAAGCCCCACGATCACTTGTACGGGCTACTCACCTTGCGCAGTCAGGCGTGGTGGGACATTGCCTATTTGCGGG
Organism: Akkermansia muciniphila; assembly: GCA_943331195.2. GTDB lineage: Bacteria > Verrucomicrobiota > Verrucomicrobiia > Verrucomicrobiales > V1-33 > CAIZWU01. The sequence goes on from CALQKQ020000036.1 coordinate 10,627, forward strand.
AGTTGCCGCCGGATATTTTTGTGCCGCGCCCGGCGGTGGACAGCGGGGTGATTGCGATGACGCCGCGGGCGCGGGTGGGCTTTCCGGTCTTTGAAGAGCGCCTGTTTGATCGCTTGTTGAGCCAAGGTTTTTCGCAGCGGCGCAAGATGCTGCGCAATCTGTTGCCGAAGCACCCGGAGCACAGCTGGGAGGAGCTGGCTGCGCGCGTCGGCTGTAATCCCTTAGCGCGCGCTCAGGAATTGGATCTCCGGCAGTGGGTCGATCTAACAAATCATTACGATGCTTCGCCGCATGGGGGGCAGGGGCAGGGGGCGGACGAGATGTTTGACGTGGTGGACGCACAAGACCAGGTGATTCGGCAAGAGCGGCGCCAGGTGGTCCATGCGGAGGACCTGCGGCACCGCGCGGTGCACCTTTTTGTGCGCAATGAGGCTGGAGAGATTTTTCTGCAGCGGCGCAGCCATCTCAAAGACAAGATGCCGGAGCGCTGGGACAGCAGTGCGGCGGGCCACTTGGATGCTGGGGAGGACTACTTGACGGCGGCCCTGCGCGAGGTGGAAGAGGAACTGGGGATTAAGACGACGGCGGAGCGCCTCCGTTTGGAGGCAACTCTGGAGGCGGGGCCGGGCACGGGCTGGGAATTTGTTCACTTGTACAGCCTGACGTGGAACAACCCGCTGCGCTGGCCTGCGGCGGAAATCGAAACTGGGCAATGGTTTGCGCCGGCGGAAGTGGACCGATGGGTGCAGCGGCGACCGCAGGATTTCGCAGATGGCTTCGTGGAATGCTGGCAGGTATGGCAGCGTTAGGATTTGGGGTTTGTGCTGGCGCGGCCTGGGGTGGGAGCTTGGGCCGACAGGGGCAGTTTCCTAGGCCTTGCCGATTGACTCGCGCCCGGGGCCGCGCTACGGGCGAGATCCCCGATGGTGGGGGTTTCTGTCAAGTGGCGGGAATCCTGCTCCTTGGGCTGTCCCGCTGGACATTTCTACACGCACCTCGCATCCCCTACTATGATTAAAATCGGCATCAACGGCTTCGGGCGCATTGGCCGCCTCGTCTTTCGCGCTATCTGTGACCAAGGCCTTCTGGGCAAGGAAATCGAAGTGGTGGCGGTCAACGACCTCGTCCCCGCCGACAATTTGGCCTATTTAGTGAAATACGACTCCACGCAGGGTCGGGCAGCTGAGACGGTTTCCAGCAAGAAGTCGGACCCTTCCTTGGAAGAGGACGATATTTTGGTGGTGGACGGCCATGAGATCAAGTGCTTGGCGGTCCGGGAAGGCCCGACGGCGCTGCCTTGGAAGGCCTTGGGAGTGGACATCGTGATCGAGTCCACTGGCCTGTTCACCGAAGCCTCTAAGGCCCGCGGCCACATCGAGGCCGGCGCCAAGAAGGTGATTATTTCGGCTCCTGGCAAAGATGAAGACATCACCGTGGTGATGGGGGTGAATCATGAGAAGTACGATGCCGCCAACCACCACATCGTTTCTAACGCTTCTTGCACCACCAATTGTTTGGCTCCGATCGTGCACGTACTGCTCAAGGAAGGGTTCGGCGTCGAGGAAGGCCTCATGACCACGGTGCACAGCTACACCGCTACCCAGAAGACCGTGGATGGTCCTAGCAAGAAGGACTGGAAGGGCGGCCGCAGTGCTGCGATCAACATCATTCCCTCGGGCACGGGCGCGGCGCGCGCGGTGGGCCTGGCCATTCCGGAGGTGAAAGGAAAGCTGACGGGGATGTCCTTCCGGGTGCCGACGCCGACGGTTTCGGTGGTGGACCTGACGGTGAAGACGACGAAGGAGACGTCTTACAAGGAAATTTGTGCCGCCATGAAGCGCGCTAGCGAGACCTACATGAAGGGCATTCTGGCCTATACTGAAGACGAGGTGGTTTCGAGCGACTTCATCCACGACACCCACAGTTCGATTTTCGACGCGGGCAGCGGAATTGAATTGAATAGCAAGTTCTTCAAGCTGATCAGCTGGTATGATAACGAGTGGGGCTATAGCAACCGCGTGGTCGATCTGGTCAAGTATATTGCTTCCAAGTAGGACTTAGCGGAAGCCGCCCGGTGCGCAGAGGCGCGCTGGGCGGCTTTTTCGTGGGGTGGGAGAGGCGGCTGGCGGCCCGCTTGGCAAGGAGGCGGCGCGGGGGTAGCGTGTCAGATGTTCCAGGCGATACGCAAAACCCTACACCAGTTTTTGACCGATCCTCGCTTGTGGCGCGTGGTGGCGGGCTCGGTGCTTCTTTCTTTGTTGGGATTTGCGGGGCTGTGGTGGGGGGTGCGGGAGGGGGTGGCGTGGGTGGCGTGGCATTGGCCGAAGTATGCTGGGTGGCTAAGGTGGGGGCAGGGCGCGCTGGGTTTGCTGAGTGCCTTGCTACTTTTTCCGACGCTTTTTTTGGCGGTGGCGAGCTTTTTCCAAGAGGCGGTAGCGGATGCCGTGGAGGCGCGCTACTACCCGGAATTGGCGGCGGCGGATGGGGTGCCGCTGGGGACCCTACTTTTCGCGGCGGCGCGGTTTTTTTTACTGTTGGTGGTGGTCAACGCGGTGGCGCTGCCGTTTTATGTGGCGCTGTTGTGGGCGGCGGGGTCGGGGGCTGTGCTGATGGTGGCGGTGAATGGCCTACTTACGGGGCGCGAGTATTATGAAATTGTGGCGCTGCGGCGGATGTCGCGGCAGGACATGGACGCCTCGCGGCGCAAGAATCGCTGGAGCTACTTTGTCGCCGGGGTGGCCATTGCGGCGCTGGGCCTGGTGCCCATCATCAACTTATTAGCGCCAGTGCTGGGCATCGCAGTGATGGTGCACCTGTTTCACGGGCGGCGTATGTGAGTCGCGCGGGGCGCGCACGCGGTGGGTCTGGGCGGGAGATTTATTTGATGTCCGTTGCGACCGATTCCGGAGGGCCTAGTTTCGCTGATGGGGTCAACCTGATCATGGTGCCAGCGGCGACGCCGGAACCTGCGGGGTTGCTGCTCGGGGGGGTGCCAGCCTTCGTCGGTGGGGGGGCTTTATGGCGTCGTAGGCTGAGGCCTGGGCAGGCGCTGCCGTTTGATCAGGTGCGTGTGGCTTAGTGCGTCGAGGGTCGTGGAGCCCGCCGCCAATGATCGGCCCCTGCGCGATCTCTCCTGGAGGCGCGTCGACCGGCACCCTCGCCTTTACCAAACCATGGCGCGCCAGGATCCGCGCCCGCCGTGGGCGGTGAGCTGCTGGACAAGCGGGCGGCTGGAGAGCCTCCCGGGCCGAGCCGAATGGGCGGCATGGCGTGGGCGGCGGCACCCGACCTGATGGCGCGGCGACGGGTTCCGCAGTTTTGAAATGGTGTCGGCCGGGAGCGCAGCTGGCGGTGGGGTTATTCCTGGGCGCGGCTTGCAGAAGGGGAGGTGCGGGGACTTGTGCAGGGTGCGTCAGCGGGGGGAAGCTGAATGGCACCGTTCCCGTCGAAGCGGTGAGCGGGGGGAGAGGCCCCTGGCGGGGTAGGTTGTGTCGGTGGAGGGCGGCTTTTTCGGGACGTTGTATTGTCAGTTTAACTTAGGCATGAGCCTTTCCGCTGCGACCTGCCGGGTCCGGGCGGTTTCGCGCAAATTATTGTGCAAATTACCTGGTAGCTTGTGGCGGTCACGGCCGCCGGTGGCTGGCCATCCCGAGGGCGGGGGTGCCGGGGGCGAGCGGGAAAGCCTGCGTCGCCGGGGTTGGCGCGGGAGGTGGGGCGCGGCTTGCGGGGGACGTTGTATCGTCAGCTTAATTTCGGCATGAGCCTTTCCGCTGCGACCTGCCGGGTCTGGGCGGTTTCGTGCAAATTATCGTGCAAATTACCTGGTAGCTTGTGGCGGTCTCA
>CALQKQ020000037.1 GCA_943331195.2 Akkermansia muciniphila
CCACGACACGGGCATGTCGCACCTCGGATTTCGCTGCGCTGCTGATGCCGCGCCGCGGACGGACGCCCCGCAAGGGAAACCCGCCAACCCAAAACTGAAACCATGAAACTGACACCTACATTGACGGCGCTGCTCTGGGGACTGGCCCTCATCGCCAGCGCTCCCGCGCAGCAGAAGAAACCCAACATCCTCGTGATTTGGGGCGACGACATCGGCGGCTTTAACATCAGCGCCTACAACCAAGGCATGATGGGTTATAAGACGCCCAACATCGACCGCATCGCCAAGGAAGGTGCCCTCTTCACCGACTGGTACGGTCAGCAGAGCTGCACTGCGGGCCGCGCCGCCTTCATCACCGGCCAATCCCCCATCCGCACCGGCCTCACCAAGGTCGGCCTCCCCGGAGCGCCCGAAGGCCTCAAGAAGGAAGATCCCACCTTGGCCACCCTGCTCAAGGCCCAGGGCTATGTCACCGGCCAGTTCGGCAAAAATCACCTCGGGGACCGCGACGACATGCTGCCCACCGCCCACGGCTTCGACGAATTTTTCGGAAACCTCTATCACCTCAATGCCGAGGAAGAGCCGGAAAATCCAGACTATCCCAAGAACCCCGAGTTCAAAAAGAAATTTGGCCCGCGCGGCGTGATTCACAGCTACGCCGACGGCCGCATCGAAGACACCGGCCCGCTGACCAAGAAGCGCATGGAAACCATCGACGACGAGGTCAATACCAAGGCCCTCAGCTTCATGGAAGAGGCCAAAAAGGCGGATAAACCCTTCTTCCTGTGGTGGAACTCCACCAAGATGCACATCTTCACCCACCTCGCCGATGGCGTCGCCGGGAAGACGGGCCTCGGCATCTACGCCGACGGCATGGTCGAGCACGACCGCCAGGTCGGCTTGGTCCTCGCCAAACTCAAGGAGTTGGGCTTGGAGGAAAACACCATCGTGATGTATTCCACGGACAACGGCGCCGAGGCCTTCACCTGGCCCGACGGCGGCACCACCATGTTCCGCGGCGAAAAGAACACCCAGTGGGAAGGCGGCTACCGGGTTCCCTGCGCGATCCGCTGGCCAGGGGTGATTAAGCCCGGCACCATCGTCAATGAAATCTGCGCCCACGAAGACATGCTCACCACCCTGGCGGTGGCCGCAGGCGACACCACCGTGAAACAGGACCTCCTCAAGGGCCGCAAGATGGGCGACGCCACCTACAAGGTCCACCTCGACGGCTACGACCTGGCCCCGGCCCTCAAAAATGGCGGCGAATGGCCGCGCAAGGAGTTCATCTATTGGACCGACGACGGCAGCGTCGCCGCCCTGCGCTACGAGAACTGGAAGGTCACCTTCCTCAAGCAAAATGGCCACGGGATGCACGTTTGGCAGCAGCCCTTCGAAGAGCTGCGCGCCCCCATGTTGACCAATCTGCGGATGGATCCCTTCGAGTTGGCCCACGATATCGGCATGGATTACCAGCGCTGGTATTTGGAACACATGTTTGCGATCGCCCCCGCAGGCGCTTACGTCGGGCAGTGGCTGCAGAGCTTCCGCGAGTTCCCCCCGCGGCAAAAGCCCGGCAGCTTTAACCTGGAGCGGGTCATGGAATCCGTGTCCAAGCCCCAGGGAGGCAGCTGAGTTTCCCCAAGCCGCCCTCCAAGGTCGGCTCCAAGCGAGCGGGCGGCTCTCCAGCGAGGGCCGCCCGCGCCCGGCCCGGCCCGCCCCGCTTGGGGATGGCGGGCCGCGGCACCTTTACTTTTGAAAACAAGCCGATATTCTTTTTAATGAAATCATCATCATACCTCCTCCTCGCGCTCGTTGCTCCTTTGTTATCCTCCTGCGTCGCGGGCCGGGTGGACCGGGTCGAAGATCGGGTGGACCGCCAGGAAGACCGGGTGGACCGCCGCCACTACAGCGGGCCCGGCGATGTCATCGAAGACCGCATCGACCGCCGCGAAAACGTCAACGACAAGCTGCGCGGCCGCCGCGGATTGCTATACTAACGCTCTGCGCCCCGAGCTCGCCCAGTCCTGCTGATGGCTCTGCCCCGGTTTTCCATTGACTCCCCACTTCTATTCCTTTCATTTACCTATTATTAATTATGACTAAATTGCTCCTTTTGGCCTCCTTGGCCCTTCCCCTATCGGCGCTTGCCGGCCAAGCACCCGCGCCCGCCCCGGCGCCTTTGGCGACCCCCCCAGCGGCTTCCGACTGGTGGTTTAATTCCACGAGCTATGGCTGGCTCACCGACATCCAAGGCGATGCGGGCCTGCTCGGCTACAAGGCTCCCGTCAGCATCGGGATGGACGACGTCCTCGATAGCCTCGACCTCAGCTACATGAGCTATGCGGAACTCGGCTACAAGAAGTGGAGTGTGGGCGTCGACGTGGTTTACGCCAAGCTTTCCCAAGACGAGACCTTTGCGGTGGGACCGATTTCGGCCGCCGCCAGCTTGGAGTTGCAACAGGCCTTTGTGACCACGCGCTTGCAGTACCGCGCGGTGGACAATGCGGCCCTCAAGTTGGATGTTTTCACCGGGTTCCGCTGGAACTACTTTGACCTCGATTTGGCGCTCGATACGAATTACCGGGACGCCAGCGCCAGCACTAACGAGGACTGGTTCGATCTCATTGTGGGCGCGCGCGCCTTGGTGGCGCTGAATGACAAATGGTATTTTCAGGGCACGGGTGACATTGGGGGATTTGGGGTGGAGTCCGATTTGACCTGGCAGGCGCTGGCAGGCTTTGGCTATCAATTCACCCCCCGGATTGCGGGCGTGTTTGGCTATCGTGCCATGGGGGTCGACTATGACAAGGGCGGGTTCCTCATGGACACGGTGAGCCACGGGCCGGCGCTGGGGCTTTCTTTCGCCTTCTAAAAAAGGCCCCACCAAGCCTGGGGCGGCGGTGGATTTCCGCTGGCGCGGCCCCGGGCTTGGTTTCCCAGTGGCTTGTTGATGGGCCGCCGCCTTTTTTCTTTTCCTGACATGATTGCTTCCCGCCTACGTCCCTTGTTGCTGGCCCCGCTGTTGCTGGCCAGCTGTGCCAGTCCCTATGCGAAGGTTAAAGTGGTGCGGCCCCCCTATGCTGCTGAGGTGGTGACGCCTGGGGCGCAAATGCTGAGGGCGGCCTTGCGGGAGGAAGATCGCGCCCCGCGCCAGGCCATCGGGAAGTATCTCGATACCGCCTATGAGGCCTCGCTGCGGTTGGCGAAGGCACCAGGCGACGGCGAGGCCCTGAGGGAATACAATTTCGCGCTGTCGCGAGCCTTTGGGGTCTTGCATCGGGCCCGGGAAAATCCCTGGGCGAAGCCCCTAGTCTTTCCGGCCATGGCGGGGCAGTGGGAGGTTTCGGCGGGCCACGACGCGCGGCCCAACTGGACGCCGGCGGCCTTTGAGATGCGGCCGTCCGATGAGTTTGAAATGAAGGGCAAGTATGTGACCACGCACTCGCTAAAGGAGGGCCTGGGAGCAGCGCTGGTGGTCACGGCCAAGGAGGCGAATTTTTTGAAGACGGACCGCTTTGCCCAGGGTCGGCACGTGTATTATGGAGTCACCGCCATTGCCCGGTTTGAGGGGCGGCGCTGCATTGTTTCTTTTGAGGATCCTCTGTCCACGGAGACGGTCAAGTTTGGGGGGCGCCGCTTCCCCTTGGCGGCGGATTTCACGGCGCCCCTCGCCGTGGGCTTGGCCGCTGAGGAGCCCAAGAAGTTTGAACTGGCCCGTTTGCTGCAGCCCGGCAACTATGCGGAAACCGCCCGCCTGGCGCGGCTGCAACCCTACGATCCCGCCAAAATTCCCGTGATCTGCGTCCACGGACTGATGGATTCGCAGGCCACCTGGGTTCCCATCATCAATGCCCTGCGCGCCGACCCCGCGATCCGCGCGAAATACCAGTTTTGGTTTTACAGCTACCCGAGCGGCTATCCCTACCCCTATTCGGCCTCGATCTTCCGCCGACAGATGGATGAGATGAAGCAGCAGTATCCCGATCACAAGGACGCCGTGTTGATCGGACACAGCATGGGCGGCATCATCAGCCGCTCCCTCATCACCACCAGCGGGGACGCGCTCTGGAAAACCTATTTCACGACCCCTCCCGAGAAGACCGGCCTGGAGCGGGACGCCAAGCAGTTGATGCGCGACGCCCTTATTTTCCGCAGCCGGAGCGACGTCGACCGGGCGATCTTCATCGCGGCCCCGCACCGGGGCGCGGATTTGGCGAGCAATTGGCTGGGCCGCCTCGGCTCGAAGTTAGTGCACGGCCCCGCGACGCTGATGAGCATCGGTTCCCAAGTGATGAGCACGATCACCTTGGACACCTCCAGCCTGAAAATGAAGGGCATGCCCAACAGCGTGGATACCTTAGCGCCTAACAACAGATTTGTGAAGGCGATCAACCGGATTCCGATTGATCCCGCGATTCCCTATCACAGCATCATCGGCGACCGCGGCAAGGGCGATAGCCCCAATTCTAGCGATGGCTTCGTGCCATATTGGAGCAGCCATTTGGATGGAGCGGTGAGCGAAAAGATCGTGCCCAGCGGCCACAGCGCCCACCAAAACCCTGAGGCCATCGCGGAAGTGCGCCGCATTTTGTTGGAGCACGCCGCCTCCCCAGGGGCCCGCTAAGCGGCACCAGGGCCGACGGCTTTCTCCCTCGACGCCGCCCCTTGCTGGGCTTCCTCTTGGAGCATGATACAACTTTACCGGACAGAGGAAGGCGTGCTGGCAGTGCGCCAAGGAGAGGCCCTTGTCCTAGCGAATTTCAGCTTTGACGCGCTCTACGCCTCGGTGGAGCCGATGATGGTGGTGGAGGAGGCGATGCGCCAGGGACGCCCCACCGCGCTGCCAGACTCAGGGCAGCCCATGCTGCCGCCCCTGGAGTCGCAAGAAGTGTGGGCGGCGGGGGTGACCTATTTTCGCAGTCGGGTGGCGCGCATGGAGGAGTCCGAAGGCGCTGGGGCCGATCGATTTTACGACCAGGTCTATGCGGCGGAGCGACCGGAGTTATTTTTCAAGGCCAGCGCCGCTCGGGTGCGGGGGCATGGCGCGGCGGTGGGGATTCGCCGGGACAGCCGCTGGAGCGTGCCGGAGCCGGAGTTGACCCTAGCGATCAATGCCGCCGGTGCGGTCTTTGGCTTCACCATTGGCAACGATCTGAGTGCGCGGGACATCGAGGGGGAAAATCCGCTCTACCTGCCGCAGGCCAAGATGTACCGCGGGTCCTGCGCTTTGGGCCCCTGTCTGCTGGTGGGGTCCGCCCCGGGGCCCCGGGCCGCCATTGACCTTTCCATCGAGCGGGCGGGGAGCGAGATTTTCGTGGGGCACACCGCGCTGGACCAACTCAAGCGCGGCTTTGCCGAGTTGGCGGGCTGGCTTTTTCGCGAGGAGGACTTCCCCTTGGGCTGCCTCCTGATGACGGGCACGGGAATCGTGCCCGACAGCAGCTTCCACCTGCAGTCTGGCGACCGCATGCGCATTGCCATTGAGGGCATCGGGGAATTGGTGAACCAAGTGGCCTGAGCCGACGCGGCAAACTAACTTTTTCACAATTTCTCACGATGGACGACTCCTCACTTCTCACGGCGGTGGAAGCCCGCGTGCTGGGCTGCCTGCTCGAAAAGGAAACGACGACCCCGGAATATTATCCGATGTCGCTCCACGCCCTGGCGGGGGCCTGCAATCAGCGGAGCAACCGCGACCCCGTGGTGGAATGGGATGAGGGCACTGTGGAAAGGGGGTTGGAGGGCCTGCGCCGCAGGCGGCTCGCCGTGATGATGCACCTAGCAGGATCCCGCGTGCCCAAATACAAACACGTGCTGGATTCGGTTTACGGCAATGTCGACGACTCCATGAAGGCGGTGCTCTGCGAGCTCCTGCTGCGCAACGTGCAAACCCCCGGCGAACTGCGGGCGCGCACCGAGCGGCTGCACCCCATCGCCGACCTCCCTGCGCTGGAGGCAGTGGTGGAGCGGCTGGTGCACTATGGAAGTGGGCCCTTGGCGGTGGTGCTGCCGCCCGGCGGCGGGCGGCGCGTGCGGGCGGTGGCGCACCTCATGTGCGGGCCCGTGGAGGAGGAAGCGGCCCCGCCCGCCAAGTCCGCGGCGGCCCCGCGACTGGGCGACTGGCGGGAGGAGCTGGAGGCGAAGGTGGGGGCGCTGCAGGCGGAGGTGGCGGCTTTGCGGGAGACCGTGGATCAACTGAAAAGCCTGTTAGACTAATGTCGGGCGGGCCAACTTCCTGGTGGGCTAGAGCCGCTGGGCGGCGGTCCGGGCGGCCGGGCCAATTTTGATAGCGCACCTGCTGGATTTGAAGGCATTCGCGGATGGTTTTTTTGATTCATGGAATGTGGCACGCCCATGGGGTGATTCTTTTTGAGTCAAATACCTCCCCGGGCGGGTTTTCAGAATTTCGCTGCGATGTCCTTAGGCATGAGTCCTTGCGGTGGCGAGATCCGCAGCCGAAAAGAGGTTGCTATAGAGGAAGGGCTTGCCACGGTGCGCTCTCACTGGCCCGCAGCGCCGCGCGGCCGCCCTGTCTATGGCCGGGGACCCAGCGGCCAAAGCCACCTTTGCGGCCCATTTCACCCTTTTCTCCGGCAGATAGCACCCTTGCTTCGAACCTGTCGCCCCCCAACAAACTCTCCTGCCCGACCCGAATCGGCCAACGGTGCCACCCTCGAACCCGATTTACGCTAAATTAATTATGCCTTTACTCAACTGGACGTGGATTGTCGGTACATGGGATCTGGAATCACAAGAAGATTTTAATGAATACCTCAAGGAAACCGGCTCAGGCTTCGTGGAGCGCGCTAATTTTGGGGTCCTCAAGCCTACCCTGCTGATCCGCACGGACGGAGATCATGTCGTGATCACGATCAACCAATCGGCTTCCAATGGAAACACCAAGATAGACTTCGTGTTCGGCCGCGAGCACACCGCAGACTACGTGGGACGCCCCAAGCCTGAGATGCAGACCACTTACGTGGCCGAGGTGCCGGCCATTGACGTCGTGGTTTGCACTGACGTGGCGAATGCCCATAATTCGGTCACTTTTGAAACCATCGGGGATAAGCTTTTTGTCAGAATGCGAGCCGGTGTGGTCGTCGCCACCCGGATTTTTAAGCGAACTTCTACTTAACGCCCAAGCGATAGCAACCCCACTAGCGGGGGCCAGCATGGAGCGCGGGGTTGATACGGAACTACGGACGGTCATCGGAAACTAGGGGGCTAGTAGGAATTGCCATCTGCGCACAGTTTGTGCCTTGCTGGATCTCAGGGCTCTATGTCTTCCAAGCGGATAACGTCTCCCTGCTGCTTCTGTTCTCTTGATCGGGAGTTCCGTGCTTCAAAGCGCGGGTCGCTCTCAAGCTTGTAGTCGAAGTAGTCTGCTTCGTCCGCAAAGCCGATCAGGATTCCTGCGCGGCGTCCGTGGCGTGTGATCAACACTTCTTGGTCCACGGTCTCCTTGATTATGGGCATCACTAGTGTAGTCCACCTTACTGTTTGTATATTATGAAAGTCAGGGTACCCTGGCAGGGTGAGAGTTGCCGTTACGATTGCATTGACCGCCAAGGAGCGCCTCAAGCTGGAAAGTCTCACTAAGGGCCGTTCCTGTTCCCGGCGGGCCCGGGAGCGGGCGTCCATCATTCTATTGGCCGCCGATGGTTTGGAGAATCAGTAAATCGCGGCAAAGCTTGGCCAGGACAAGATGAAGGTAGGCCGGTGGCGCCAGCGTTATGCCAAAGGCGGTTTGCCGGCGATCCTCAAGGACAAGTCCCGGCCCGGCCGGATTCCTCCTATTCCCGCCGCAGTGGTGTCGGCGATCATTCAACTCACCACCACTGCCAAGCCCTCCGGGGCGACCCACTGGAGCCGTGCCAGCATGGCGCGTGAAGCCGGCGTGAGTGAATCCACGGTGGGACGCATCTGGGCCGCCCATGGGCTGAAGCCCCGTCAGGTCAAAAGCTTTAAGCTAACTAACGACAAGAAATTTGAAGAAAAGATCGAAGATATCGTTGGCTTTTATTTGAGCCCTCCCAAAAATATCATCGTCTTATCGTGTGACGAAAAGAGTCAGATTAAGGCGCTGGCCCACACCTAGCCGGGCCTGACTATCAAACCTGAGCGCTGCCAGACCATGACCCATGACTACAAGCGCAATGGCACCACTTCTCGCTTCGCCGCCCTCAATGTTGCCGATGGACAGGTCATTGGCACCTGCATGAAACGACACCAGCATCAGGAGTGGATCCGCTTTTTGAACCTGATCAACCGGAGCACTCCTACCGACAAACAGATCCACCTGGTTTGTGACAACGATGCGACCCACAAGCATGCGGCCGTGAAAGCATAGGCAAAACGACATCCCCGCTTCCCATTCCATTTCACCCCCACCAGCGCCTCGTGGCTCAACATGGTGGAGCGGTTTTTCCGGGATCTGACGGAGCGGGGACTACGGCGTGGCGTTTTCAAGGACGGACCCCAACTGATCGCGGCGATCGGGGCTTATCTGGCCGCCCACAACTCCAACCCTAAACCGTTTGTCTGGACCGCCTCCGCTCGCGACATTTTGGAGAAGGTAAAGCGTGGTCGGCAAAAACTAGTTGATATGTAGTCCGCTTGACGGACTAAACTAGAATAAATGCTCCTTCCTCAAAAACATGAACTACATTGTGGAGCCGCGACCAACCATCCCCGCCGGCGAACCTCATTGGATGATGGAGAAACATTGGGGAGCATTCCGGTGATTCCGATATAGTTATGAACACGACCGTTTACCGACCGGCCACCTTGTGGCTCCACGAGGCCGCAACGCCCAGTGTGGGCGAATACATCAGGGCGCATCGGGGGGAGTTCTGCACCGACTGGATGGAGTCCAGGTATCCCTATCAGGGCCCACCGTCTGCTTCATTCCGCCGCCTGACCAGGATACCCCCCTGGGAAACCTATGACCGGTTCGAGGCCCATGGCATCGGCTGCTGGACGCTGAAACGAGATAGCATTCTCAATGATTTGACCGCCGATCTGCTGGCGGCCGCCGATTTCCTGAGAGGAGCGGTCCAGGCGAATGGATCCTCCGCCGGCCCGGGCGGGATAGGCTTGGACAGATCCAAAGTCTGGGTCGCCTTCCTGGATGGCGGTATCGGGGTAGAAGTCCAACTCTACGAACATCAATCGACGAACCGGGTGTCCGGTACGCAGCGGACCACCATCCGCGGAGCCAAAGCCTACCGCGCCCTGCTGGAGTTGCTCGGGTTCGACTGGATCAACCGCAAGCTGGAGGGGGAAGTCAAAAAGCCCGACCGCGCCGAAATCCTTCAGCTGGTGGAGGACGCCCTCATCCCAACGAAGCCTTAAAGAGCTCCAGAACCCATCACGTTTCGTGCAACTCCGACTCGCCGCTCCCCATATCCAACCAACCTCGCCCCGAACCCAGTAGGCAGAACCGCGTGGTGAGTCTTTTCACCGAGGCGGCCCACTCGGATCACCTTGGCTACCGCTATCTCGGGGAGTTGGGTGAGCCGGAGCAGACCAGCGCGCTGAAGCAGGTCCATGGGCAAACTCCCTTTTCGAGGGGGCGGATTCATGCGGGCATAGACGGTCAAGCCTGGGAGCGGCGCAGTGGCTTCCAAAGTGGATGGCCGCCCGGCCAGGGGCAAACCTTCCAACTCCGCCGGTTCAATCTTTGGTATAATAGGTTCCCTTGCGCTGTCCGTGGCGTAGCAACCTGCCAGTGGCGAGCAGTTCCCGGATGCGGACTTTGGCGGTGGATTCCGGCAGGCCGGTGAGGCGGACGACCTGGCCGAGGGTGAGGGTTTGCTCCGTGTTCAGCAGATCCAGAATGCGGCGGGCACCCGGAGTCAGTTCCACCGGGCGGGAGTCCATTCTTTCCTGGAGGCGGCGGATTTGGCGCAGGAGGGAACGCAGGAAAAAACGTAGCCACGCTTCCCAGTCGGGGCGTCCCTCCTGCCAGGAGACTTGGGTGCGCCGCAGCGCCATGTAGTAGGCTTCCTTGTTAGCCTCGATGACGCTCTCCAGCGACGAATAGGGAGCATAGGAGTATCCGGCCCGCCGCAGCAGCAGGGTGGTAAGGATGCGGGATAGCCTGCCAATGCCGTCCTGAAAGGGGTGAATGGCGAGGAAGATGACCACGGCGATAGCCACGCGGATCAGCGGGTGCAGGCCGGTGTCCGCCTCCGCCTCCCGGTGCCATTGCCGCAGCGCCTCCATGTGAAAGGGCGTGTCAAACGGCGGGGAGGTGGCGAAGACGATGCCCAATTCCTTTCCGTTTTCATCAAAGGCAGAGACATGGTTGGGCACGGATTTCCATTGACCGCGATGCCGCTCGTCTTTTTCCCTGAATTGGAGCAGATCCTGTTGGAGCTGTTGGACCATGTTGATGGTAAGCGGGATTTCATGGGCGTGGGCAAACACCTGCTCCATTAGGAAGGCGTAGCCAGCCACTTCCTGCTCGTCGCGGGAGGTGAAGGACTTGGTCTCCAGCCGTCCCAGCAGGTTTTCCACTTCCCGGTCGGTCAAGCGGGAGCCTTCGATGCGGGTGGACGAACCGATGCTTTCAATGGTGGCCACGCGCCGGAGCCCGGTGAGTCGTTCCGGCACAAGGGATTCCATGGCCTTCCAGTGGCCTTTGAATTCGTCGATCTGGCTGAGGAGTTGAATATCCTCAGCCGCGATGGGCAGGGTGCGGGCCCGTTCAAAGGGCATCACGCCCTAACACTGGAGGTTAAGCATTCCATCCGCAAGCCCTGTTTAGCTTCATTTGTCTCCAAATGTCTTTATTGGGCTTTAAATAGCTTTCACTGGAATTTCCTCGCCCGTAAATCTCCCGTAAGCGGTGCCCAAGGCACCGTTGTCTTTGGGTTGATTCGGGATGACTGATCAGGCAGCCTGGCCTGTGGCCTGGCAGGCGGCTTTGGCGCAGGCGGCGGGGGTGAGTTCGGGGATCCGGCTGACCGCCATGGTGGGCAGGCGGGTGAGGAGATCGCGCAGCCAGGCGAAGGGATCCAGTCCGTGGCTGCGGCAGGATTCGATGAAGGTGTAAAGGATCGCGGCGCGTTCCCCCGCTTCGGCATCGCCGATGAACCGTCATTCATCCACGCTCCTCACCCCACGGCAATCGCGTCCGCCGAATGGCGGTGCGGGTGGGATGCCAACCTCGTCGAGAACTGCCGCCGTCTTGGGATCAACCCGCGTGACTACTTCGAAGACGTCCTCACCCGCCTGCCCGGCATGAAAGCCAGCGAAGCCGCCAGCCCCACCCCCGCCAACGGGCTCAAAGTCCGCAATGGAAAAATCGTCCGCACCGCAGCCTGACAACATGGCAGTGATAGAACCTGGAACTATGACCGCTATGCACCTGCCGTAGCAAATCCCTCCACACGGCGCTTCAGACTACGCTAACGGTGTGGGGTATCCGGTGCCGGGTTGTGCCGTGGACGTTGAGGCTGCACCTGCGGCGGGTGGATGGGGGCAAGCTGCGCGACTTGGTCGCCCAATTCATGGTCTACGTCATACCGTGTCAACCGGTTACAAAAGCAGAGGTCCAGAGGCAAGCTGAGAAACATTTCTAATCAGGAAACGTTTTCCATTGATTTAATGGTTGTAGTATACGTGCATTATTTGAGTGTTTCTTGGACGTGATAATAATGTCACCACCGATACATACTCTAGTGTTGTACAATTCTGCTTTAGATAGTACTGGATCCAGAGCTTCAGGGGTATCTTCGTTATTATTGTGCGTGTCATGCAGTATGTGCGCTGGAAATACAAATACAGACCCTTCTTTGGGAAGAAAACTCCAGGAGGTGGCATTCGCATGGTTGCACCCGGAAACATACTCGTTTAAAAATCCTCTCACAGGCTCATTTTGGTGGCGCATGTGCATGGGAAAGAATCTGATAAACATCTCCTGTTCGTGCGCGATGTGCGGATAATACGTAAACGAGTAGTGTGCCTCACCGTGGTCGTGAACACTATTTTTTTTATCTGTGGTTTTTATGTTCAACCATGATTTGACGACATTGAATTGCAAGTCATCTGGGTTTACGTTGAGAGCCCTGAAGTGTTCATGAACGATGCTGAGTATCGCTGTATATAAGTTATGTAGGGCAGGCTCCAGATGAAGGCGGTTATAACCCAGGAAATCCATCGTATTTCCTTGGTCGTCTATCTGGGTCATGAACACGTCAAACATTTCATCTTTAGCTTCTGGAGTTATAGAAATGTGTCCTTCAGAGACTGTAAGTGGGAAGATGGAATGGTGTGCGGTCATACATGGCTCATGTTGTTTTTCTGAAAGGAATTTGCTTTCCGCGGGAAGCGTCATGGGCGGGACGGGAAACGGGGAACGGGGAGAGCGGGGCGGAAGAAGGTTGTCATTTGAGGGCAGAAGGATGAACCGCACGGAGACCGAGGTTCCGGACGGCTGAATTTGGCCGGCGGCATAGGGTTATCAGCTTGGTTCATGATGCATTTTGACGACGCTTGAGCATGCCATTGCCGACCGCCTTGCCAAGGTATTTTTGGCAGGGGGTTTTGGGCTAATTCCGGTGGGTTGCTTCGAGCCGGTGGCTTTGGTTGTCAGGGGTATCCGAGCACGGGAGTGCGTCCGTCTCCGAGATCAATTTCCGGGGCTTTCCAACCTGTGCCGTTGCTTTGGTCCCAGAGTTCGGGCGTGCCGGTTGGGGTTTCGCCACCGTCGGCTGGAATCCAGGCTCGGATGGACTGCCAGGGTAGTGTGATGGAAAGTTTGCAGCCCCGCATGGCCAAGGAAGTCGCCGCAAGGCGGCCCTAAAGTAAAGTAGGGAGCACGGGGCTCCGGCCCGCGAAATTCTGAGGGCAGGGTTGGCCCAAGGCAATTCGAATACGATGCTGGCGCGATGGAATGGGCTGACACTCACGGGCCGGAGCCCCGTGCTCCCTTTTGCGTGCCGCGTCCGGACCTGCCGGAACGATGATTATGTCTGGGAGCGGACCGAAGAAAAAAGAGGGAAGCCGCGATCGTCCGCCGGGCCCGTTCCTCTTCCTCAACAGCCGAGGCCGGAGCCGGGACGGTGCAGCTCGAGTACTCAGAACGCAGCACAATCACCGGAGCATAGCGCCCTTCCCACCGTGTCCCCTTGCGCCCGGCCCGGCGGTTATACCATCGCGACGGCCCGCCGCGCCAGCGGTTGCTATGCTGCAAAGCCCCAATGCATAGCCAGCCCAAGCTGGCAAAACATCCTGCCACCTGTTGCTGACGCCACTCTTCTATCGCCGTCTCATGCTTTGTCGTTCGGGAAAATGCCAGATTCCGCTCCATCAGCTTGGCGGATTCCCCGCCCAGCGCCTGTTCCAGCCGCGCCACCACCACCTCTAGCGCCGCATCAAACCGCTCCGGCCGGTGCGGCACGCGCACCAGCAGGTGGAAGTGGTTGTCCATGAGGCAGCCGAGCGGTGGCTACCCGCGAGACAGACAGCCATAGGCTGCCCGCAGGGTGGAATGGCCGGGAGGCGGCTATTCCATCATTGCGTCAGCACCTCCACCCCGCACACATCCTCATAAGCCCGCACCAGCTTCCGCGGCAAGTCCTTGCCCTCCTGGGCCAAGAGATACTTCCGGTCATAAATCCGGTTCACGACATGAAAACAGCCCGCTGGGGACTCATCGAACAGGAAAGGGCGGGCAGGCATTGGAAAGTCCTGCCCGCAAAAGTATTTTTATATTTGGTATAGACCATTTTTGATTTTGTAACTCATTGGAAATCAATGTCAAAATCCTAGCCGATAAGCCGATTGGGGACTTTTTGCGGGCACGCCTGGTTCAAGCTTCCCGTTTTTTTCGTAAACCCCTTGTGATTAGGGAAAAATGCGATTGACTCCGCGCTCTTCAGCCGGGGCCTTTTTTAATGTTCATCTCTGAAGAATCAACTTTCCATAAATAAACTTACCTAACTGCCAGTACCGTGCGGTGAGGGGGCCTCACCTCTCTGCCGTCCCGGCTGGCTTTGATTTTGAGAATGAAACCCCCAAGCCCTCAAGGAACTCGCGCAGCCCAATCGATGCCGGAAACGGCACCCGCCACCAGCGGTGCCACTCAAACCGACACCGCCGCCGCCACAGGCAAGCGGGCGATCGCGGTGATCGTTTCTGCCGCATCCTTGGTGGGATTGGCGGGCGCAGCCCGGGCGGCCGATGGGACCGCTGGCTCGGCAGGAGCGGCGGGGACGACTCCGCCATCTGGTGGTTATTCAACGAATGGCGGAGTGGGTGGCAATGGCAGTGCCGGAA
>CALQKQ020000038.1 GCA_943331195.2 Akkermansia muciniphila
CGTCGGCGAAGGTAGCGCAGGCGTGTTGCGGGGAGATGGTGGGGGCGCTGAGTTGGGCTTCGCGGAGGTGGCGGAGGGGGGCTTTGAGGGGATTGGTCATGCCGCCGGTGAAGACGGAGCGGGCGGATTGGAAGGAGCGGATCAGGGAGGCGTCGCCGTTGTGCCATTTGCCGCTGATGAAGGTGGTGTAGCCGGCTGCGGCGAAGGATTGGGGCCAGGTGGGGTGGCGCAGGAGGGATTCGTCGATGGCAAAGAGGTGGCGGCCGGAGAGGAGCATGGCGCGCGAGGGGACGCAGGTGGCGGCATTGCGACCGCCTTGGAGATAGGCGCGCTGGAAGGCTAGGCCGCGGCGCACCAAGCGGTCTAAGTTTGGGGTTTGGATGTGGGCATTGCCGAGAGCGGCGAGGGTGTCGGCGCGCTGGTCGTCGGCGAAGAGGAAGAGGATGTTAGGCGGGGCTGGGGCGGCGGAGGCGGGGCGCAGTGCGAGCAAGAGGCTGGCCAGCCCTAACAGCAAAGCTCTCATGGGGCGGCTGGGGTGGGGGCCGGTGCGGGGGCGGGATGGAGAATGGTTTTCCAGAGGGCGCAGCGCTGCGGGGAGAGGGCTTGGAGTTGCGCGGAGGCTAGGGGGCCGGCATCGAGGCAAACGGCATAGATGGCGGCGAATTCGGCAAGGTCTTCGTGGGCGACTTGATCGCCGTAGCGGGAAACGGAAATCTGGTCTTGGGCGATGGCCTGTTTCCAGCGGTTGAGGAGGTCGGCCTGGGCGGCGGAGGCTCTTTGTTCGAGGATGTGGCCGACTTCGTGGGCGACGACCAGGGCACCGGCTTTGGGCACCATATTGAGATAGTCTTGGGAGCCGTGGGCGGCGGCACCGCCGAGGTCGGCGTAGAAGGCCACGCCATCTTTGGGGTTTTCGGAGACGATGCGGAAGGCGCGCCAGTAGCTTGGGGGAAGGCGCTGGAGGCGGTCCAAGGTGTCGGCGATGGCGAGCTGGGTTTGGTCTTCGATGGTGATTTTGAAGCGGATGTCGCCGAGGGAGGCCTGCCAAGATTGGCCGGGGGCGGCCCCGCGAAGCATTTTTACGGGGAGGGGGCCGGATTCGAGTTTGATGGTGGCGGAGGGCCGGTCGCCAAAGGTGGCGAGTTGGGGGGCGAAGCGCTGTTTGAGATTGAGCGCGGCGCCGTCGGCGGGGGGCGAGGGAGGGGCGGCTAAGGCCGCGCCGGCCGCCAAGGTGAATAGAGCCAGCAGGCGCAGCGATCGAATCATGGGAGAGTTAGGGCAATGTGATTGGCTGAGCTGCCATCTGGTGCTTGGTGCGAGAAGAGGAGGCCCCGAGCCCCCCGCGCGGCGGGCCTGGAGGGCGGGCCTGGCGGGGGGAGGGGTTTGGGATTTAGGCTGGGCGACCGCCTGGGGCGGGCTTGGGTTTTTCCTTCTTGGGCTTTTTGACTTCCTTTTTGTGGGCGTTGTTTCCTTTGGCCATAATGGGATGGGGTTGGGTTGTTGAGGCGCTTTAGCATGGCGGCGATGCCTGCCGCGCGCAAGTCTGGGAGTGGGCGCTGCGGGGGCCTGGGCGAAGCGGCGGGCGACATCAGGGAGGGGATGGCGCGCTCGTCGGCGGGGCTGCGGGCGGGCTTGGCGGGCTGGGTGCGGCGCGAGGCAATTCTAAGCCGGTGGCTTGGCGGGCGGCGCGGGATTCGGGGGACTCGAAGATGATTTCTTTGAGCAGGCCGTGATCGAGGATGTGGTGGGACTTTAGATTTCCGGCGGGATCCCACTCTTTCAATTCTCCGTGCCAGCGTTCCTCGGCATCGAGTCCGGCGGTGGATTCGAGGCGGCCATCGGCATACCAGCGTTTGTAAGGGCCTTCGCCTTTATCTTGGGCGTTGAGGTTGAGTTCGAATTTCAGTTGGCCATTTTTATGATAGCTGGCGGCGTATTGGGGGACGCCGTTTTGATAGCGGCGCAGGGTTTTGGTACCGCCATTTTTGAAGAGTTCGACCTTATCGCCGTGGCGCTTTCCGAGGAGGTAGGGCTCGCGGAGTTTGACCAGCCAGGGGGCATCGGGGTGGGGAGAAATGGCGTCCCCGGTGAAGGGGGTGGTGCTGGGCGGAAGGTAGGCGAGGCCATCGGGGCCGGTGGTCACGGCGACGGGGGTGAGGGGCTGGCGATTCGGCGCGGTGGGTGAGGCTTTTGGCGGCGACTGCTCCTGCTTACAGGACAACAGAAGGGGGCTCAAGGCGAGACACAGCAGGCCGGCGGCAGCGGATGAAATTCTGTTCATGTCCCGAGCCTGCCGCAGGGCTGGGCTGGATGCAAGGGGCGAGCAGGTTGGGGTTGGAGTGGGCGCGGGGTGGAAGCGAAAGATGGGCTGTGCTCCGGTAATTCATGGCATACCGGACGGCCTGGCTTTTCACGGGGAAAATCTGTTGTTGGCGCCGTTTGCGATGCCGCCTCCCACGACCGAGCTCTCGGGGGCGTTTTATGGGGAAATCCTGGCCGAGCTTCGGGGGGAGGTTAAACTACTGCGCAGGCTCACGGGCCAGCCGCTGTTGTCTCTTGAGCTTTCCGGGCCAGCATCGAAGGGTGCGGAGGTGGAGCGCCTGAGTTGAGACTTGATCCGTTTCCGGCCTCATAAAAACCCGAAGCCTTTTTTCTGATGAATACACTACTTCCCGTTAGCATCGTGGTGGAGACCTACAATCTGGTTGAAGGCACGGACCGGGCGCGCTTTGCGGCGGCGCTGGGCGCGGCGGCGGCGGCGGCGGGGCAGCGCGGTGGGGAGGTCTTGGTCACGGATGTGTGTGGGGGCCCGGACGTGGCGGGGATCGTGGCGGCTGCGGCTCCGGAAGCCCGGTTGCTGGACGCGGTGGGGTTGAGCTATGACGAGGCCAAGATGCTGGCGGCGGTGGAGTCGCGGGGGGAGTCGATTGTGTATTTGGACAGCGACTGCGAACCGGTGGGCGACTGGCCGGAGACCTTGCTGGAGACGCTTCGCCGGTATCCGTTGCATGCGGGCGTGGGGGGATTGACGCGCTATCAGGGGGAGGGCTTGGTGGCGGCGGTGATGTCGGTGATGGACTTTGGTTTTTTGATTCCGGTGGAGGAGCGGCCGCTAGCTTGCTATGCTTTCAACAACGCGGCATTCCACCGCAGCGCGCTGCTGGCTTGTCCTTCAGCGTCGGGTGGGCTGCGGTGCGGTTGTTTCGCCCATGCGCAGGCGCTGCTGCGGCAGGGAACGCCGATGATCCTGGCGCCCCGGGCGGTGGCGCGGCATGATTTGCCGCCGATGGTGCGCGAGCGCAGTCGGCAAGGGCACGACACGATTGCGGCATGCTGGGAGAATGCCGATTTGCCGGAAGCGCGGTTTCTGTGGCTTGGGGTCTTTTCGGTTCCGCTGTTTTATGGGATGCGGGTGGCGCTGGACTGGAAGCGCCTCGCGGTGGGGTATCGGCATCTGGGGCTTGGTCCGTTGGGCCTAGTGGGGGCGTTGGCGCTGGTGGTGCCGATGCGGCTTCTCGACGCGATGGGGATGATCCACGCTTTTGTGGTAGGCCGCCGCGCCGAGTCTTGGGGGGGATTCTGATTTTGAGAGGTGGGTTGGGGGTGGCGCAGCAAAGCTTGTTGCTTGGCGGACCTTGGGCTATGGGTGGGGGCTCTGCTGGGGGACCTTGTCTGCCGGAAGGGGCAGCTTGGCAGCAGCACGGAAGACACCACCACTATGAAACATCGGCTAGTTCTCTCTCTTTTTAGCGCGGCCATGACGGGGTCGCTGGTGGCGCAACAGGCGGTGCCGGCGGCGGGGGAAGCGGTCCTGAGGGACAAGACCTTGGTGGTTTGGGCGGCACCGGCGAATCTCACGCAGCAGGGGGGCAGCGCGCTGACGATTGAGGATGGGCGGGAGCATTTTGATGCCATTGTGTTTGGGGAGTTGGCGGCGGGCAAGTGGATGGCGGGGAGCGATTTTTTTAAGCGCAGCCTGAAGGAGCAGGCGAGGGTTCCGGTCGAGGTGGCGGGCGGGGACACCTTTGTGCAGATCGCTATCGCGTATGCGGGGCCGCTGGTGACGGTGTATCGCAATGGGGCGGTGTATGCGCAGCACCGCATGGCGGAGGGCGCGCAGGAGTTTGGGGTGGGGGCCAGGTGTACTATTGGCAAGCGGCATCGCAAACAGAGTGGGCCGGAGCATTTTGCGGGAGCGATTGACGAGGCGCGCATTTATGATGTGGCGCTGTCGGCGGAGCAGATCGCGGCGTTGCGGCCGAACGCGCCGTCGGCGGTGAAGCCCTGGGCGTGGTGGACGTTTGACGACGCCGAGGCCAAGGACCGCAGCGGGCGATTTATAGTTAGCGACCTCAGCGCCGGGGCCAAGATCGTGGATGGCAAGCTGGTGTTAGACGGGATTGGGGGCGAATTTACGGCGGGGACGGGAAAAGAGGCACCCTTTGTGGCGGAAACTCCGGCGCGCCCGGCCGAGGTGCCGTCTAACTGGCTGAGCTATCACCTGGCGCATCCCGGGCCGGGGCAGGCGATGCCGGGCGATCCCAATTGCGCTTTCTTTTGGAAAGGGCGCTATCATTTGCACTATATCTACAATCACCGCGATGGATTTTCGTTTGCCCACGTCTCTAGCGAAGACATGATCCACTGGAGGTGGCATCCGACGACCCTAACGCCGCCGGTGACGGGTCACGGGATGTTTAGTGGCACGGGCTTTTTCACCAAGGAGGGTCGCCCCGCGATCATTTATCATGGGGAGGGATCGGGTCGGAATCAGATAGCCTTTGCCGAGGACGACCAGTTAGAAAAGTGGACGAAGCCGGTGGCGATGGTGCCGAAGGAGCGCTCTGGGGCTGAGGCGGGGGAGCGGCAGTGGGACCCCGACTGCTGGTTGAATGGCGAGAGCTACTATGGCATTTCGGGCGGGGCACCTGCGCACTTGATGAAGTCTGGGGACCTGAAGAACTGGACTAGTCTGGGTTTGCTGATGCACCCGGAGATGCGGGACGATCTGGGGGTGAAGCGGGACGAGGACGTGTCTTGCGCGAACATGTTTAAGATTGGCCACAAGTGGATGCTGTTGTGCATCAGTCACCAGCTAGGGTGCCGCTATTATTTGGGTGATTTCAAAGGGGAACAATTTCTCCCGGATTTCCACGCTATGATGAATTGGAAAAAGTGGGAATACTTTGCTCCGGAGAGTTTGTTGACGGCTGATGGCCGCCGCGTCATGTGGGCGTGGTGCCATTTGGAATACCCGCAGACGGGGATGCAATCGCTGCCGCGGGAGCTGAGCCTGCCGGAGGATGGGGTGCTGCGGATCAAGCCGCTGCGGGAATTGGAAACGCTGCGGCGGGACGAAAAGCGGGTGGCGGGGATCAGCCTGCCAAGTGGGGTGGCGCAGCCGCTGGCGGGGATTTCCGGAGATGCGGTGGAATTGCAGGTGAGCTTTCAGCCTGGGGCGGCGGAAGCGTTTGGGGTCGAGGTTTACTGCGATGCGGCGGGCCAGCAGGGCTTTCCGATTCGCTTGGAGCCGGCTGGCCAAAAGCTGCGCCTGGGAGCGATGGAGGTTCCTTGCGAACTGTTGCCGGGGAAGACGGCGGAGCTGCGGGTATTCCTCGATAAGAGCATGATTGAGGTTTTTGTGAACGACCGCCAAGCGGCGGTGGCGTCGCATCAGTATGGCGCGGGGAATCTCGGCATCCAGCTGATCAGTCAGGGCAGCGGCGCGGTGGCTCGGGAAGTCAAGGCGTGGGGGATGCGTTCGATTTATGCGGAGGCAGGCAAAGGCCAGTAGGGCAGGGGGAATGAAGCAGCCGAGCCAGTAAAAATCATGATAACTTTTCCTTTGAAACAGGTCCTGGTGGGCAGCGCGTTGCTGGCGAATCTGTTATGGAGCGCCCGGGCGGTGGGGGCGATTGACTACAACCGAGACGTGCGGCCGGTGCTAGCGGACAAGTGTTTTGCGTGCCACGGCGGGGACGCGAAGTCCTTGAAAGGCGGCTTGCGGCTTGATGTGAGGGAGCGGGCGGTGGCGGCGGCGCGGAGCGGGAAGGTGGCGGTGGTGCCGGGTCGGGCGGAGGAAAGTGAGTTGGTGCGGCGGATGGAGTCGGGGGATCCGGAGGAGCAGATGCCGCCGCCCGATTCCCACAAGTCGCTGAGCGCGGGGGAGCGGCAGATGCTGCGGCAATGGGTGGCGGAGGGGGCGGAATACCAGGCGCACTGGTCCTTTGTGCGCCCGAAGCAGGTGGCTCCGGCTGAGGTTAGGGATGCGGCGTGGAATGAGCAGGCGATTGACCGCTTGGTATGGGCGGAGTTGGCGCGGCGGGGCATGGAGCCTGCGGGGGAGGCGGACCGGGAGACGCTGGTGCGCCGGGTTTCCCTGGATCTGCGGGGGCTGCCGCCGTCGCTGGAGGAGATTGAGGCCTTTGCTAGGGATGGCGCGGAGGGGGCCTATGGCCGCATGGTGGATCGGATGCTGGCGAGTCCCCGCTTTGGGGAGCGCATGGCCATGACGTGGCTGGATTTGGCACGGTATGGGGACACCAATGGTTATCACAATGATTCCGATCGGCCTACCTGGCCATGGCGCGACTGGGTGGTGGAGGCATACAATAGCAACATGCCGTTTGACCAGTTTACGGAATGGCAACTTGGAGGAGACCTGCTGCCGGGGGCGACCATGGAGCAGAAAATCGCCTCGGGGTTTAACCGCAATACGCGATTCAATGAGGAGGGCGGCGCGGATCCGGCGGAGTTTTTGGTGGCTTATGCGGCGGACCGCGCGATCACGATGGGGAGGGTGTGGTTGGGGCTGACCTTGAATTGCGCGCAATGCCACACGCATAAATACGATCCGATTTCCCACCGGGAATTCTATCAACTTACCGCCTTCTTTAACTCCATGGAGGAGGAAGGTGCCGGGGGGGTGTCGGGCTTTCACGGCAAGCCGGTGCCTCCGGTGATGCGGGTCACCACCAAAGCCATGCGCGAGGAGCGGGCCGAGCTTGCGGAGCGGATTGGGGAATTGGAGCGCCAAGTGGAGCAGATCGCGGCGGCGCAGGACGATGCCGACCCTGGATTTGCGGGGGATCCGGCGGGGCAAAAGGCGGTTTCCCAGAAGGCCTGGGAGGCGGCGGTGGCCGATTTTCAGCCGCCCGCGCGGCCGACGGCGCTGGCCGAGTGGGACTTCAGGGGCGGGGCCAAAGCGGGGATCGGCGAGTGGGAGGGCGCGCTCTATGGCGGGGCGGCGATGAGTCCGGAGGGGCTGGTGTTGGATGGGAAATCGGGTTACGCCCTGACGGCTCCGGTGAAGTTAGGGTTGAAGGCGAAGACGCTGGAGGCGATCGTGAAGCTGAGCGATTTGAAGCAGGCGGGCGGCGCGGTGATCGGGATCCAAACGCTGGAGGTGGACGCGGGGGCGCAGCGCTTTGATGCGATTGTTTTTGGCGAGCGGGAGGCGGGGCACTGGATGGCGGGGAGCGATTCTTTTTTGCGCACGGAGGACCTTGGGGCGGAGGCGGAGACGGCGGCGGACGCGGCGTTTGTGCACCTGGCGATCGCCTATGAGGAAGACGGGACGATCCGGTGCTATCGCAGTGGCAAGCCCTACGGCAAGCCTTACAAGAAGGGGGCGGTGGCGACTTTTCCGGCGGGCGCGTGGCGCGTTATTTTCGGAGCTAGGGCGCTGCCGGCGGGGAGCAATTTCATGCTTGCGGGGATCCTCCGGGAAGCGCGGCTGTACGATCGCGCCCTGACGGAAAGGGAGATTGCGGCGAGTGCTGGCAGCGCGGTGCCCGAGGAGCCGGTGGCGGTGCGGGCGGCGATCCAGGTGGAGCCCTCCCAGCGCAGCGGGGAGCAGGCGGCGCTGCTGCGCGACTACTATCGGCGGAATGTCCACGGGGCGACGGTGGCGGCCCTGGCCAAGCCTCGGGGGGAACTGGCGGCGGCGGTGGCGCGGCGGGCTGCGCTGAGCCAGGAGGCCAACCAGCCGCTGCAGATGGTGAGTGTGGAAATGGCGCAGCCGAAAGCGGCGTTTGTATTGATGCGCGGGGATTTTCAGACGCCGGGCGAAAAAGTGGAGCGGGAGGTGCCGGCGTTTTTGCCGCCGTTTCCGGCAGACCAGCCCCGCAATCGGCTAGGGCTGGCGCGCTGGCTGATGCAGCAGGAGCAGCCGCTGGTGGCCCGGGTGCAGGTGAATCGTTTGTGGCAGATGTGTTTTGGGGAGGGGCTGGTGCGCAGCATGGGGGACTTTGGCTTGCAGGGCAGTTCGCCGAGTCATGCGGAATTGCTCGACTGGCTAGCGCGGGAGTTTGTGGAGTCGAAATGGAACGTGAAGCAGCTGCTCAAAACCATGGTGAGCAGCCGCAGTTACCGGCAATCCTCGGCGGATGCGCGGCGCTATGCGGAAGTGGATCCGCTGAACCAATGGCTGTGGCGCGCGGCGCGGGTGCGCCTGCAGGCGGAAAGCATTCGCGACAATGCCCTGGCGGTGGCGGGGCTACTGGCGGAGAAAATGGGGGGCCCGCCGGTTTTCCCTTGGCAGCCTAACGACTACTACAAAGGCAAGAACAATGGGTGGCCGTGGACCTTAAGTCCGGGCGAAGACCTTTACCGCCGCGGGCTCTACACTTTTTGGCGGCGCACCACCCCGTATCCGACCTTTGTGCTGTTTGACGCTCCCGACCGGGCGGAATGCACCTTTGAGCGCGCTCGCACGAATACGCCGCTGCAAGCTTTAGCCACGCTGAACGACCCGCAATTTGTCGAAGCGGCCCGCGTTTTCGCGCAGCGCTTGCTCGGAGGAGCTCCGGATACGGCGTCGCGCCTGGTGCTGGCTTTCCGCTTGGCGTTGGCCCGCCCGCCGACGGATCGGGAAGGGGAATTGTTGGAGCGCTTTGTGGAGGAACAACGCGCGCTTTACCGGGCGAACCCGGAAGCGGCCGCTGCCTTGGCCACGGCGGGTCGGGCGGCGCGCCCGGAATCCCTGGACCTGGCCGAACACGCCGCGTGGACGGCGCTGGCCAA
Source organism: Akkermansia muciniphila (assembly GCA_943331195.2). Classification (GTDB taxonomy): domain Bacteria; phylum Verrucomicrobiota; class Verrucomicrobiia; order Verrucomicrobiales; family V1-33; genus CAIZWU01. Next base: position 9,025 of record CALQKQ020000038.1, read on the forward strand.
CGTGGTGTTGAATCTGGACGAAACCATCACGAGAAATTGAGGCAGCGCGCGGCCCGTGGGGCCAGGGTTACCCCGCAAGGATTCGAACCTTGTCAAAGAGAATCAGAATCTCTTGTGCTACCGTTACACTACGGGGCAATATTGACTGGATCCGCAGAAATGCCCCGCAAGGATTCGAACCTTGACAAAGAGAATCAAAATCTCTTGTGCTACCTTTACACCACAGGGCAGGAGTGGATTGGTCCTTGTAACCCAAACCTGCTCGGATGCAAGGGGCGGGAGAAAATTTTACCAATCCCCCTCCCAAGCCCCTCATGAACTGGAAAATCCTCGCGGTGGGCAAGCCCGCCTTGCCCTGGGCCCGCCAAGGCATTGACGACTATTTGGGCCGCTGCGCCCGCTACGCCAAGGTGGAGGTGGAATACCTCAAAGACGGCCCCCGCCCGCAGGTGGAAGAGCGCTTTCTCAAGCACAGCGAGGGCAGCCGCCGCATCGTGCTAGACGAGCGGGGCGAGCGGCTCACCACGGGGGCCTGGCACGCGGCGGTGGACCGCTGGGAGCTGGCCGGGACCAAGCGGGTCTCGCTTCTCATTGGGGGGGCCGACGGCCACAGCGAAGCCTTGCGGGCGGGTGCCGACGCGGTGTGGAGCCTGAGCGCGCTGACGCTGCAACACGAGCTGGCCCTGGTGGTGTTGCTGGAACAGCTCTATCGGGTCTACAGCATCAAGCGCGGCGAACCCTATCATCGCTGAGGGTGCCGCCCGATGCATTTTAAACCATGCAAAGCGGCGCGACCCGGGGTACGTTCTCCTGTTTCGCCCCCCTTAACTTAAGCCCCCTCAAGTGATGCCCACGCTCCTAACCTGCACTGACGGTTCGGCTTATTCTCCCAGCTTATACCAGCACACCGCCTGGGCGGCGGGGCAACTCGGGGCTCGCGTCGAGGTGCTCCACGTGTACCCGCCGGCGGCGCCGTTTCTTTTTCCGCCGGTCAATTTCATGGGCGACCCGAGCATGGGATCGGCTTCGCTCGCTTTGCCTGAACTGACCGCGCTCAGCGAAGCCCAGGAGCGCGAGGCCCGCAGCGCTTCCCTAGTTTTGCTTGAGGAAGCGGCGGCGGCCCTGCGCGAGGCGGGGGTGGCGGAGTGCCAGACGACCGCGCAGGTGGGCAGTCTTCCCGAGGTCCTGCGGACGTGGGAGCGCCCCGTCGATCTCCTCCTTCTGGGCAAGCGCGGGGAATCCAGCGACGCGGCGACGCAGGCGCTCGGCAGCCAATTGGAGACGATCATCCGCCACAGCGCGCACCCCGTGCTGGTGGTCTCGCACCACTTTCGCCCGATCCAGCGCTTTCTGATTTCCTTCGACGACAGCCCCGCCGCCCACGCCGCCCTGCACCTCATCGTGGAAAGCCCGCTCCTGCGCGGCCTGCCCTGCGCGATTTTGATGGTGGGAGATCCTAGCGAAGCCAACCGGGCGGCCCTCGACTCGGCGCGCGCTTTCCTCCAAACGGGCGGATTCAGCGCCGAGGAATTCCTCCTCCAGGGGGATCCGGAAACCGTCAGCGCTTGGGAAATCGCGGCCCAGCAGATTGATCTCTTGGTGATGGGGGCCTACAGCCACTCGAGGTTCCTGCAGTTTTTCATCGGCAGCACCACCAACGAAATCATCCGCCGCTGCCGCGTCCCCGTCCTCGTCATGGGCGGGCGCATGCCGCACCAGCACCCCCTTGGCTGAGCGCGGCGCGGTTCCGTCGGCCCTCTCGATTCGCCCTCCATTCGCCTCAACCCACCACCGCCCTGCCACCTTGGACTACATCACCACCGCTAACGTCTTGCTTTGGTTCCTCCTGGCCCTGGGCTTTTTCCTGGTGTTCCTGAGCCACTGGCTCGTGGCGGCCTCGCTTTTTCCGGAATACGTTAGGGAGTGCGCGGAGCAATACGACCGGCCGCTGGTGGTTACGTTGATTGGCCTGCTGGCCTTGGTGGTGCCCAGTGCCCTGGGGGCGGTGCTGCTGAATGTCTTGCCGGCCGCGCTCAAGTGGGTGGGCCTTTTCTTTATTTTCGCTCCGCTTCTGGGGGGGCTGCTGGGCACGGCGGGCTTGGCGCGGCGCATTGGTTGCGGTTTGCCGGCTCCTGGCGATCGGGCGCAGCCGTGGAAGCAGGTGCTGCGCGGCGGCACGGCCTTGGCCCTGACGTTTCTTTTGCCCCTGCTCGGGCAGCTTCTCGCCATTCCGCTGGTGCTTTCTAGCGGACTGGGCGCGAGTCTCCTCACGTGGTCGGCGCGCCGCCGCGCCGAGCGCACCGAGCGCGCCGAGCGCACCGAGCCTCCGCTGAGCGGCCCCGCTTTTCCCGCCGCGCCATGAGCACTTCGCGGCGCAGCTTCCTTCATGCGGCCTCGGCGGGGGGGGCTTTGGCGGGCGTCGCTGGCTTCAGCGCGCTTTCTCATTTCCTCGCGCCGCGCCTCGCCGGTCCCGGCGATGGGCTGGACGCCTTTCAAGCTCCTCAGGGCGACGCCATCAGCGACGCCACCCATGTGCTCAATCGCCTCAGCTTTGGCCCCCGCCCAAGCGACCACGCCGCCCTCCAAGCCCTCGGCCCCCAGGCTTGGATCGAACAACAATTGGCCCCAGCATCGATTGACGACGCTTGGACCGACGCCCGCCTGCGCCACTTCGAGGCCCTCGACGTCTGGCCGCTGGGCGAGTTGTTAGAATACAACGCCAAGGAATTGCTCGACCAGTTGACCCGCGCCAAGCTGCTGCGCGCGGTGCACTCCCGCCGCCAACTGCTTGAGGTCATGGTCGACTTTTGGACGGACCACTTCAACATCGACCCTTCCAAGGGCGACTCCAAATGGCTCAAGCCGGCCGATGATAAGCGGGTCATCCGGGCGCACGCCCTGGGCCGTTTCCGCGATTTGCTCAAGGCTTCCGCGCTCAGCCCTGCCATGCTCTGGTATCTCGATGGCCGGGTCAATCGGCGCGCCAACCCTGCGGAAAAGCCTAACGAAAACTATGCTAGGGAATTGCTTGAGCTGCACACCCTCGGGGTGGACGGCGGCTATAGCCAGCAAGACGTCATGGAGGCGGCGCGCTGCTTGAGCGGCTGGACGGTGCGGGCGCGCGAGGACTCCCGCTTTGCGGTGGGCCGGGTCGCGTTTCGCGCGGACTGGCACGACGATGGCCCCAAGACGGTGCTCGGCGTCAGCATCCCGGCGGGGTTAGGCGAAGGCGATTTGGACCGCCTGCTCGATCTGGTGTGCCAACACCCGGCCACCGCCGAGCACTTGGCCGGCAAGCTCTGCCGCCGCTTTATTGCCGACGAGCCGCCGCGCCGCGCCGTGGCGGCGGTGGCCCAGGCTTTCACCGATTCTTCCGGCGACCTGCGGGAAACCCTGCGCGCCCTTTTTGCCACGCCGGAGTTCTGGGCCGCGCGCGGCAGCAAGGTGAAGCGCCCCTTCCACTTTGTCGTCGCCGCCCTCCGCGCCACGGCGGCGCGCACCGATGCCGGCCCCGCCTTGCAAGCCTACTTGCTTCGCCTGGGCCACGCCCCGTTTCAATATCCCAGCCCGGACGGCTATCCGGAGGAGGCCACGCCCTGGATGGCGACTCTGTTGTGGCGCTGGAAATTCGCCCTCGAATTCGCCGCCGGCAGCCTCCCGGGCACCCGCAGCGACTTTGAGCGATTGCTCCGCGCGGCCGGGGGTTCCTCCGCCCTCGCCGCCCATTTTCTGGGGCGTCAGGCGACGCCTGGGGAAACCGAGGCCCTAGCGGCTTCAGGCCAATCCGTCGCCCTCCTCCTCGCCAGCCCCGCCTTCCAGACCTTTTAGTCGATGCCGCCAGCCCTCACTACGTTCCTTGATGACCAGCAGGATTCCGCCGGGACCCTGGTGGTGATTTTTTTGCGGGGCGGGGCGGACGGGCTCAATTTGATCGTGCCGCACGGCGACGACGGCTACTACCGAGCCCGTCCTAACATTGGAATTCGGAGGGAACAGCTCCTGGAATTAGACGGATTTTTTGGGCTCAACCCCCTCTTGGCCCCGCTGCATGCTTGGTGGCAAGCGGGGCAGCTCAGGTTGGTCCACGGCACGGGCTCCGAGGACGAGACCCGCTCGCACTTTGCCGCGCAGGATTTCATGGAACACGGTGGGCTCGCCGCTGGCGGCTGGCTAGGCCGGTTTCTGCGCGCTCGCCCTGACGCGGCGCGCTCGCCCCTGACCGCTGTAGCGATCGGCCCGCACTTGCCCGAGTCCCTGCGCGGAGCCCCTTCATGTGCGGCCATTCAATCGCTCGACGACTTCGGTCTCGGGGAGCACCTCCCGGCCACCTTTTTGCCGCAACTCGCGGCGCTCTATCAAGCCGCTCCTGGTTTGCTAGGCCCGGCCGGCCAGAGCGCCCTGGCCGCGCTCCAGCGCATTGATGCCCTACGCCAAACGGCGGCGGCCCCCGAGGGCGGCGCCAGCTATGGCGCGGACGACTTCTCCGCCGGACTGCGCCAAGTGGCCCGCCTTATCAAGGGCCGCGTCGGCCTCCAAGCGGCCACCTTAGACTTGCAAGGCTGGGATTCCCACATCACCCAAGCCAGCCTGTTGGCTTCGCCTTTGCAGCGGCTTGGCCAGGGGCTCCACGCCTTTGCCACCGACCTGGGCCCAGCGGTATTGGCGCGCACTCCGATTGTGGTCCTCACCGAATTCGGGCGCCGCGTCGCCGAAAATAGCGCGGCGGGGACGGACCATGGCCGCGGCTCTGCCATGTTCGTCTTGGGCGGCGGCGTGGCGGGCGGAGGCGGCGGAGGTGGAGGTGGAGGAAAGGTCCAAGCCGACTGGGCCGACCTCGCCACTAGCCCCTTGGTGGGGCCCGGCGACTTGCCGGTGCGGATCAATTACCGCGACGTGCTCGCCCCCGTGCTGCTCCAGCAATCGCCCGCCGTGGACCTCGGCAAAGTCTTCCCGGGCTACCGGCTTCAAGCCACCGCGCCTAGCGCTTAAATTGGTTTTTGACCGGGGATAGCCAGGGCGTTGCTTTGGGCTGGCAATGGATCCAGACCGGGACGGTCTGGCTACCTTGGGATGTAGCCAGAGCGTCCCGCTCTGGGTCCGGCA